>DATJIP010000223.1:0-18558 GCA_035493235.1 Steroidobacteraceae bacterium | reverse complement strand
CGACAATGTCAGCTGCAGAAACGGCACGGGCTCACTTGATGCCGAGCCGCCGCTCCAGGTAGTGAATGTCCAGGCCGCCGGCCTTGAACGCGGCGTGGTTGAAGATTTCCTGGTGCAGCGGAATGTTGGTCTTGATGCCTTCGATGACCATTTCCGACAGCGCGTTCTTCATGCGCGCGATCGCGGTGTCGCGATCCTCGCCGTAGGCGATCAGCTTGCCGATCAGCGAGTCGTAGAAGGGCGGTACCGTGTAGCCGCTATAGAGATGACTGTCGACGCGGATGCCCGGTCCGCCCGGCGCGTGGAACAGTTTCACCGGGCCCGGCGAGGGAATGAAGCCTTTCGGATCTTCGGCGTTGATGCGGCACTCGATCGCATGGCCGCGAATCACGATGTCGTTCTGCGTCCACTGCAAGCGCTCGCCGCCCGCGATGCGCAACTGCGCCTTGACGATGTCGATGCCCGTGATCTGCTCGGTCACCGGGTGCTCGACCTGCACGCGCGTGTTCATCTCGATGAAGTAGAACTCGCCGTCCTGGTACAGGAACTCCAGCGTGCCGGCGCCTCGATAGCTGACGTCGCGGCAGGCCGAGATGCAGACGTCGCCGATCGCCTTGCGCTGCTTGGGCGTGATACCCGGCGCCGGCGCTTCTTCAATGACTTTCTGATGGCGACGCTGCAGGGAGCAGTCGCGCTCGCCCAGGTGCACGACGTTACCGTAGTGGTCGGCGAGTACCTGGATCTCGATGTGACGCGGCTTCTCGAGGAACTTCTCCATGTAGACCTCGGCATTGCCGAAAGCCGCGAGTGCCTCGCCTTGCGTAACCATGATGGCGTTCAGCAGCGTCGCATCGCTGTGCACGACCCGCATGCCGCGGCCGCCGCCGCCGCCGGAAGCCTTGATGATTACCGGATAGCCCAGCGCGTTCGCGATGCGGAAGTTCTCTTCCGGCACGTTGCCGAGCGGTCCGTCGGAGCCGGGCACGCACGGCACGCCGGCGGCCTTCATCACTTTGATGGCCGACACCTTGTCGCCCATCATGCGGATCGTCTCCGGCTTCGGGCCGACGAAGATGAAGCCGCTCTTCTCGACGCGCTCGGCGAAATCGGCGTTCTCCGACAGGAAACCGTAGCCCGGATGGATCGCGACGGAGTCGGTCACCTCGGCCGCGCTGATGATCGCGGGCATGTTGAGGTAGCTGTCCTTCGACGGCGGCGGGCCGATGCACACCGACTCGTCGGCGAGCAGCACGTGCTTCTGGTTGAAGTCCGCCGTGGAGTGCACGGCGACCGTTTTGATTCCGAGCTCGCGGCAGGCGCGCAGGATGCGAAGCGCGATTTCGCCGCGATTGGCGATGACGACTTTTTCGAGCATGGAGTTGTTATTCGATGATGAAGAGCGGCTGGCCGAATTCGACCGGATCGCCGTTCTTCACCAGGACTGCCGTGACGCGGCCCGCCTTGTCCGATTCGATCTGGTTCATCATCTTCATGGCTTCGATGATGCACAGCGTGTCGCCGACGTTCACTTCGCTGCCGATGTCGACGAACGCCTTGGCGCCGGGTGTCGCAGCGGAATAGAACGTTCCGACCATCGGCGCAGTGACAGTGTGGTCGGCTTTTCCGGCAGCGGCCGGTGCGGCCGCCGCGGGAGCTGCTGCGCCGGGAGGCGCGGCCACTGGTGCGGCAACAGGCGCTGCGATCATCGGCGCCATCGGCGCCGGCGCGTAGTGTACGACTGGCGCGGGAGCGCCGCCGCCGGCGGGATAGCGGCTGATGCGCACCGACTCCTCGCCTTCGCTGATCTCGATCTCGGCGATGCCGGATTCCTCGAGCAGCTCAATCAGTTTTTTGACCTTGCGAATATCCATTACGAGTCCTCTTGTTCTTTTCCTTCACTTGCGCGGGGACGCGAGGTGATGGGCGGCGGCGCGCAGTGCGAGCTCGTAGCCGACCGCACCGAGCCCGGTGATGGTGCCCACGGCGATGTCCGAAAAGTAGGAGTGATGACGGAAAGCCTCGCGCGCGTGCACGTTGCTCAGGTGCACCTCGATGAACGGGATCTTCACTGCGAGCAACGCGTCGCGCAGCGCGATGCTCGTATGCGTGAAGGCCGCCGGATTGAAGATGATGAAAGCGACGTGCGTTGCCGGTGCCTCGTGAATGCGTGTCAGCAACTCAGCCTCGGCGTTGCTCTGGAACGCCGACAGGTGATGACCTGCCTCTGCCGCGAGCTGACCGAGCCGCGCGGCGATTTGCTCGAGCGTGACGGCGCCATAGATCCCCGGCTCGCGCGTGCCGAGCAGATTGAGATTCGGGCCGTTGAGGAGCAAAAGATGGGCCATGAGCCTGTAGTAATTTTTAGGCTGCCAGAAACAACTTCAACGCAGATGGCGGCGAATTTAACCAGATTGGCCGCGATTTGGCGATTCTTGGCTGCGAACTCGGTTCAGCAGCCGCGTCGCAGATGCAACATTGTCAGCCGGAGGTCGGTTCCGGCGCGAGGGCGGCGAGTTGTTTGGCTGCAACGACGCGGGCGGCGGCCGGCGTGAGCTTACCGCTGTTCACGTCGCGAACCGCGCCGAACAGGATCTCAGCCTGCTCCTTGCGAATCTCGCCCAGGTGGAACAGGACGATCCGGCGCTGGTTATCCGTGAACACCGTGAACGGGAAGCCGATCGATCCCTGGCCGAATTTGTTGACGGCATCGAGGCCGTCCTGCTCGCCGATCAGGATCGGGTAATCGATGCCGATCTCCTGCGCGTACTTGATGACGTCCTCGCGGATGTCGACCGCAACGCCGACGATCTGAAAGCCTTCGGCCCCATGCTGTTTCTGCAACTCGCGCAACAGCGGGATCTCGCGCCGGCACGGGCCACACCACGTCGCCCAGAAGTTCACGATCAGCGACTTGCCGGGCCAGCTGCGGATCGAGGTCGGCTTGCCGGCCAGATCGCCGAGCGTGAAGTCGGGAAGCGTCTCGGGCATCGCGGCCGGTTCTTCTGCAGCCGTTGGCTGCTCGGCCTGCGCCGTAGTGGCTTCCTTCGCCGTATCCGGCACGACGGCGTAGCGATAGACGAGAACACCCGCTGCTACCGCGATTGCGGCAACAGCAACGTACGCGCTGGCTTTCATATCAACTCGTGAAGGCGGATTTCACATGCTCGGCGAAACGAGGCGCCGGCGCGAATCCTACCAGCCTGAAATTTTTCCGCTCGACTCCGTCGCGGCCGAAGAACGCGATGGTCGGCGGGCCGAAGATCTCGAAGCGGTTGAGCAGCGCACGGTCCTCGTCGTCGTTCTTGGTGACATCCGCCTGTAGCAGTACGGCTCCGGCGAGCAGCGCCTGCACCTGCGGATCGGGGAACGTGTACTTCTCCATCTCTTTGCACGACGCACACCAGTCGGCATAGAAGTCGAGCATCACGGGTTTGCCCGCCGCGCTTGCGGCCGCGACTTCGCGCTCGAGGTCTGCGACTGATTTGATCCGTCGGAAGGCGACGCTTTCGCTGGCCGCCTTGCCCGCCGCGCCGCTCGAGACACCCAGGTTGCCGAGCGGTTGCAGCGGATCGTGCCCGCCCGAAGCAGCGCCGATTAGCAGCACGATGCCGTACACGAGAACGAGCAAGCCGACCGCGCGAACCGGCGACGCAATCGGCGAACCGTCGCGAGCCTTCAGCGAGAACACCCAGAAGCCGCTGATGACCGCGAGCGCCGACCACAACGCCATCGACAACGCATCCGGCAGCAACGGTTGCGCTATATAGATCGCGACGCCGAGGAACAGCACGCCGAACAGCTGCTTCACCGTGTCCATCCACGGCCCGACCTTCGGCAGGAGTTGTCCGGCGGAGGCGCCGACGATCAGCAGCGGCACGCCCATGCCAACGCCCGTCGCGTACAGAGCCGCGGCGCCGCGCAGAACCTGGCGCGACTGAGTGATCACCGACAAAGCCGCAATGATTGCGGGCGCCACGCACGCGGTGACTACGAGTGCCGAGAGCGCGCCCATGATGAACGTGCCGACGAACGTGCCGGACTTCTGCTCGTTGCTGACATTGGTCAGCCGCGTCTGCAGAGAGCTCGGCAACTGCAGCGTGTACGCCCCGAACATCGCGAACGCGAGCGCGATGAACAACAACACCATGAACGTGATGACCGGTACCGACTGGAAGAACGCCTGCGGCGTCTGTCGGAACGCAAGCACGAAGATCGCTCCGGCCGCAGCGTAAGTGAGGGCCATGCCTTGCGAGTAAGTCAGCGCCAGCGCGAAGCTGCGTCTGCGGGTGACGTTCGCGCCCTGGCCGACGATGATGCCGGACAGAATCGGAATCATCGGCAGCACGCACGGCGTCAAGGACAGAAACAATCCAGCCGCAAAGAACAGCAGCAGCGCATAGGGCAGGTTGTCGCCTTGCAGAGCAGCCGCCAGGTAATCCTGCTCCGCGACTTTGACTGCACCACCGCCGCTCGTCGCGCCCGCAACCGCTGTCGTCGGCGCCGCGGACGCAGGCAGGCTCGTCGCCGCACTGGTCGGCGGTAAGTCGACCGTCGCTTCCTTCGTAATCGGGTTGTAGCAGAGGCCTTCGTCGGCACAGCCCTGGTACGTCACTTTCAGCTTGAGCTGCTGCGCTTCGCTGCTGGCTGCACGCGCGACCGGCAGCGTCGCCTCCAGCACTTCGTAGTAGACCTCGGTGTCGCCGAAATACTCGTCGTGTTTCGGCTTACCCTGCGGCAGCACCGGCTTGCCGATCTGCACGTTCGGCGTCGCGCTCTCGATCGTGATGCGATTCTTGTAGAGGTAATAGCCGTCGGCGATCACCCAGGTTAGCGGCACCGAGTCGGCCTGCGGTGTCCCCGCGCCGAAGCGGAACGCTTCATCCGGCGGCAGGAAGTCGCCCTGACCGGCCGGAGCGGATTTCTTGCTCAACAGCGAGCTCAGCCCACTGCTCTTGTTGCTGGGCGCAATGCCTGCTGCAGCAGCGGAGAGCTTGACCTCGGTCTTCCACTTCTGCGGCGGATAGCACAGGCCGGCGTCGGCGCAGCCTTGCAACCGCAGCTCGACGTTGAGAACCGGCGGTCGCGAGCCGGTGATGACGATCGGCACGGGCACTTCGACCTTGCCGCGATACACCTCCTGCGTACCGAAGTAGTCGTCGGTGTGATCCTCGCCCTTCGGCCACATCGGCTCGCCGAGCTGCGCGTCGCCGCTGGTCGAGACGACACCCATCTTCTTCTTGTAGAGGTAGTAGCCCTTCTCGATGTCCCACGCGACGATCAGCCGGTCGCCCTCGACCCGGGTGGTGTAACGATAGGCCTTGTCCGGCGACAGGAAGTCGTTCTTGGCGCTGGCCACGGGCGCCTGAAGCAGCAGCAGCTGCGCGAATAGCACCCAGGCCAGTCTTGCGATCACAGTCATTGTTCGCCTTTGTTCTGGACGCCCATTCGGACCCAGTCGAGATAGCGTTCGTTCCCGCCGGCGACCTCTATCGCCAGCAATTCCGGCAGCTCGTAGGGGTGCAGGGCGCCCAAACGCCTCCGCAGCTCGTCGAGCCGGCCCGCTGTAGTCTTAATGATTAACAGAATCTCGGCCTCATCCTGAAGACGCGCGTCCCAGAAGTAAGTGGAGCGGACCCCACTTATACGGTTCACACAGGTCGCCAGACGCTCCTGGACGAGCGCTGTGGCCACGGCCTGGGCCGAGGCCTCGTCCGGGCAGGTTGTCAGGGCGACAACCACCTGATCGCTCATAAAGTTGGCTCCCGCCACGCAAACCCCTTGAATTTGAACATTCGCTGCCTATTATTAGCACCCGCTTGGGGTGAGTGCTAAGGCCTCCAGGGATCAAGAACGGCCTGCCGGCCCCGCATTCGACCCCGATCCACATTCCGCAATCGACCTTCCATCGAGGTTTGACCTATGGCTGAGAAACTGAAAATTCGCCCGCTCCATGACCGCGTGATCATCAAGCGTCTCGAAGACGAGCGCACTTCCCCCGGCGGCATCGTGATTCCCGATTCCGCGACCGAGAAGCCGATCAAGGGCAAGGTCGTCGCAGTGGGCAAGGGCAAGATCCTGGAGAACGGCGAAGTCCGCGCGCTGGACGTGAAGGTTGGCGACAACATCCTGTTCGGCAAGTACAGCGGCACCGAAGTGAAAGTCGACGGCGAAGAGCTTCTCGTCATGCGCGAAGAAGACGTGATGGCCGTTATCGAGAAGTAATTCGCACTAGAGGTTTGACTCACATGGCAGCTAAAGAAGTACGTTTCAGTGATGACGCCCGCGCGCGCATGCTCAAGGGTGTCAATATCCTCGCGAACGCCGTGAAGGCGACGCTCGGCCCCAAGGGCCGCAACGCAGTGCTCGAGAAGAGCTTCGGCGCCCCCACCGTCACCAAAGACGGCGTGTCGGTCGCGAAGGAAATCGAGCTCAAGGACAAGTTCGAGAACATGGGCGCGCAGATGGTGAAGGAAGTCGCTTCCAACACCTCTGACGAGGCTGGCGACGGCACCACCACCGCCACCGTGCTCGCCCAGGCGATCGTGCGCGAAGGCCTCAAGGCCGTCGCCGCCGGCGCCAACCCGATGGACCTGAAGCGCGGCATCGACGCCGCGGTCAGCACCGCCGTCGACGAGCTCAAGCGCTTGTCGAAGCCCTGCAAGGACCAGAAGGCGATCGCGCAGGTCGGCACGATCTCCGCGAACTCCGACGAGTCGATCGGCAAGACGATTGCCGACGCGATGGAGAAGGTCGGCAAGGAAGGCGTGATCACGGTCGAGGAAGGCACGAGCCTGCAGAACGAGCTCGACGTCGTCGAGGGCATGCAGTTCGATCGCGGCTACCTCTCGCCGTATTTCATCAACAACCAGCAGAACCAGACCTCCGAGCTGGACAACCCGTTCGTGCTCCTCTACGAGAAGAAGATCTCCAACGTGCGCGAGATGCTGCCGCTGCTCGAAGGCATCGCGAAGGCCGGCCGGCCGTTGCTGGTCGTCGCCGAGGACGTCGAGGGTGAGGCGCTGGCGACGCTGGTCGTCAACACGATCCGTGGCATCGTCAAGGTCGCGGCCGTCAAGGCTCCGGGCTTCGGTGACCGTCGCAAGGCCATGTTGCAGGACATCGCTGTCCTCACGGGCGGCGTCGTGATCTCCGACGAAGTCGGCCTGTCGCTCGAGAAGGCGACGCTGAACGACCTCGGCGAAGCCAAGAAGATCATCGTGGAGAAAGAGAACACCACGGTCATCGACGGCAAGGGCAAGGGCAGCGAGATCAAGGCACGCGTCGAGCAGATCCGCAAGCAGATCGACGAAGCCACCTCCGACTACGACAAGGAGAAGCTGCAGGAGCGCGTTGCGAAGCTCTCCGGCGGCGTCGCCGTGATCAAGGTCGGTGCTGCGACCGAAGTCGAGATGAAGGAGAAGAAGGCCCGCGTCGAAGACGCGCTGCACGCCACGCGCGCGGCGGTCGAAGAGGGCGTGGTTCCTGGTGGCGGCGTGGCGCTGATCCGCGCGCAGAAGGCCATCGAGAAGCTGCAGGGCAAGAACGAGGACCAGAACTTCGGCATCAAGATCCTGGTGCGCTCGATCGAGGAGCCGCTGCGCCAGATCGTCGCCAACGCGGGTGAGGACGCCGCGGTGGTGCTGGCGAAGGTCAAAGAGGGCAAGGGCACGTTCGGCTACAACGCTGCAACCAGCGATTACGGCGACATGCTCGAGCTCGGCATCCTCGACCCGACCAAGGTCACGCGCCTGGCGCTGCAGAACGCAGCTTCGGTCGCCGGCCTGTTGCTGACGACGGAAGTGATGGTCGCCGAGGCCCCGAAGGACGAGGCCGATCACGCACATGGCGCCCCGGGCGGCATGGGCGGAATGGGCGGCATGGACATGTAACGCCTGTGGGTCAGGCTTCAGCCTGACTCCCCGCGATGTCCCGAAAAGCCCCGCTCCGGCGGGGCTTTTCTTTTGTGGCGAATAAATAGCCAATAAGTGGGTGAGCGCTTTCTACGATGCCTCCATCAACCCAGGCGCGGCCGTCAGGCCGCGGGAGGACCCAGTGAACACCGAGGTTTTGATCGTAGGAGCCGGCCCGACCGGCCTGATGCTCGCCAACCAGCTCGCGCGCCGCGGCGTACGCGTGCTGATCATCGACCGCCATCCCGGCCCGTCGTTACAGACTCGCGCGCTCGGCGTGCAGGCTCGCACGCTGGAGATCTACGCCAAGATGGGGCTCGCGGACCGAGCGATCGAGCTTGGCAAACGCGGCGACGGCGCACACATGTGGTCGGAAGGTCGCCGGATCGGCCACGTCTCGCTCAGCGACGTCGGCAGCAAGTCGACGCCGTATCCCTACATCCTCGTGCTCGGGCAGGACGACAACGAGCGCCTCATGGGCGAGAAGCTCGGCGAATTCGGCATCGACGTCCAGTGGAACACCGAGTTGCTGGCGCTCGAGCAGCACCCAGCGCACGTCGTTGCGACGCTCAAATCTGCCGACGGCTCGACTCGCACCATCACTGCGGCCTGGGTCGCAGGCTGTGATGGCGCGCGCAGCTCCGTCCGCACCTTGAGCAACATCGATTTCCCCGGCGCGCCGTACGAGCACGTGTTCTTCGTCGCCGATATCACGGCGACCGGCAACATGGCGCCCGACGAAGTGAACGTGTACCTGTGGCGCGCGGGATTCCATTTGTTCTTTCCGATGCGCGGCACGAATCATTGGCGCATCGTCGGCATCGTCCCGCCGCAGCTGCGCGAGCAGCAGGATCTGGATTTCGCCGCGATCATGCCCTCGCTGCGCGGCGAGGCCGGCGCGAGTCTGTCGATCGAAGCGTGCTCCTGGTTTTCTACCTATCGCATTCATCACCGCGCGGCCGCTCGTTTCCGCGATCGCCGGTGTTTCCTGCTCGGCGACGCTGCGCACGTGCACAGCCCGGTCGGCGCGCAAGGCATGAACACCGGTTTGCAGGACGCGTACAACCTCGCGTGGAAGCTCGCGCTGGTGATTCAGGGCAAAGCGGACGCCGCGCTGCTCGACTCGTACGAAGCAGAGCGCCAGCCGGTCGCACAACGGTTGCTCGCTACGACCGATCGCCTGTTTCGGGTCGTCGTTTCGGACAATCCGCTGGCCGGCCTGTTTCGCACGCAGATCCTCGCGCGCATCATGGCGTTCGCGATCAATCGCAAGCGAGTGCAAAGGCTCGCATTCCGCACCGTCTCGCAAACCGGCATTCACTATCGTCGCGGCCCGCTCTCGGTGGCCGCTGACGGCCTGCCGCCCGATGCGCCGCAGGCGGGCGATCGTTTTCCGTGGATGAATCTGCAGATCGCTGCGGGCGGCAACGTCCAGGATCTGTTCCAGGTGCTCGACGATACCCGCTGCAACTTGCTCGTGTTCGGCCAGGCAGCGCCGCCGCTGCCGGACATGGATGGGCTGCTGAACGTTCACGCGCTGCCGATCACCGCCGGCAACGAGGCAGAGCAGGCGCGCGCGCAGGTGCCGCGCTCGGCCTACTTCCTGCTGCGTCCTGACGGCCACATCGGTCTCTGCGGCCGCGTCGTGGATGCCGCCGCCGTGCGCCGCTATTTCGCCAAAAATCTCGGCCTGCGCGACGGCGCAACTCACCGGCCAATTGCGGGCGGCGACCGGCCAACTGCTCCGGTCGCGTCCGTTGTGCGAGGAGGTGCCTGCTAAAATACCGCCCGATTTTTGCGGTCCACTCGGACGAGGAGGCTGCGATGCCCTGGTGGGGATGGTTCGTGTTGGCGGCGGCGCTGCTCGCGATCGAGCTGTTCGTGATCGACGCGCAGTTCTACCTGGTTTTTCTCGGTGTTTCGGCCGGGCTGGTCGGTCTGCTCGATCTTGCCGGCGCCGACGGCGCGCTGCCGGCGTGGCAGCAGTGGCTCGCCTTTGCGGTTCTGTCGATCGTGACCATGGTGGCGTTCCGCGATCGCGTCTACCAACTCGTGCGCAAGCGCACCGGGCACGTCGAGCAGCGACTCACGCTCGGCGACCGCGTCGTGATTCCAGTGCGGCTCGAGCCAGGTCAGAGCTGTCGCGCTGAATATCGCGGCTCGTCCTGGACCGCGCGCAACGTCGATCAACAGGCCATCGATGCGGGCAAGGAAGCCGTGATTGCGCACGTCGACGGTCTCACTCTGCATGTTCGTGGAATCGCTTAGGAGATCAGCCGCATGAGCACTATGTACGTCGTCCTGGCCATCGTCGTGCTCGTCTTCATCGTGCTGATGAAGACGGCAATCGTGGTCCCGCAGCAGAGTGCATTCGTCGTCGAAACGCTCGGGCGTTACAGCCGCACGATCCAGGCGGGGTTTCACATCCTCGTCCCGTTCGTCGAGCGCATCGCCTACAAGCACAACCTGAAGGAAGAAGCGCTCGATATTCCCGAGCAGGTCTGCATCACGAAGGACAACGTGCAGGTCGGCGTCGATGGCGTGCTGTACATGCAGGTGCTGGATGCACGCAGCGCCTCTTACGGCATCACCAACTACAAGTTCGCGATCATCCAGCTTGCGCAGACGACTCTGCGCAGCGAGATCGGCAAGATCGACCTCGACCGCACGTTCGAAGCGCGCGCGACCATCAACGCGAACGTCGTGAGCGAGCTCGATCACGCTTCCGCCGCGTGGGGCGTGAAGGTGCTGCGTTACGAGATCAAGAACATCAATCCGCCCAAGGATGTGCTGCACGCGATGGAAAAGCAGATGCGCGCCGAACGCGAGAAACGCGCGGTCGTGCTGACCTCGGAAGGCGAGCGTGACGCCAAGGTCAACCAGGCCGAGGGCGAGAAGCAGCGCGTAATCAAGGAATCCGAAGCCAACAAGCAGTTGCAGATCAACCAGGCGCACGGTCAGGCGGAGGCGATTCTCGCAGTGGCGACGGCAACGGCCGAAGGTCTGCGGCGCGTCGGCGAAGCGCTCTCGGGCCGTGGCGGCATGGAAGCGATGCAGCTGCGCGTGGCCGAGGAATACGTCAAGCAGTTCGGCAAGCTTGCCAATGAGGCGTCGAGCACGCTGGTCGTGCCGGCGACGCTGAGCGATATCTCGTCGATGATCGCGATGGCGACCAGCGTGATCAAGCAACAGAACAAGAGCGCCTAGCTAGATCACAGCTCGGAGCAATCTGCCGACGATCCGTTCCAGGTGTGCGAGTGTGCTGCACTCGTCCACCTGGTGACAGTACGGCGAGTAGTGGCGCATCTCTGAATCTCCCGTGTTCCACATCGTGCGCGGCTCAGGATTGAGCCAGATCACGCGCTTGCTGCGATCGTAAATTTCCTTCAGCACGTCGGTGCGTGCGTCGCCGTAGTTGTTGCGCGCGTCGCCGAGAATGATGATCGTCGCGCGGTTGTCGATCTCGTCCAGGCACAGGCGGCGGAAATCCGCGAACGCCTGCCCGTAGTCGGTGGAGCCGCCGCCGTATTGCTTGAGCGCGATGGCGATGCCGTCGTCGATCGTGTTGCGCGCGAACAGCTCCGACACTTCGCCCAGATCCGAAGAGAACGCGAACGAGCGGACCTTCGGCAGCACTTCTTCCAGGCTGTACAGGAACATCAGCATGAAGCGCGCGTACGCGGCGACCGAGCCGCTGACGTCGCACACGGCGAAGACTTTCGGGCGGTCGACCTTGACGGACTTCCATTGCAGATCGAACACCGCGTCGTCGTACTTCATGTTCCGGCGCAGAGTCCGCGGCACGTGCAGCTGGCCGCGCCGGAAAACTTTTCTGCGACGCGAGTGCTCGGACACGAGCCGGCGTGCCATGCGCAGCACCAGGTCGTGCAGCATCCGATGGTGCCGCTGTTCGAGTGCCGACAGCCGCACGTCGCGCAACAGGTCCTCGCGCAGGCGACGTCCGGTGACGTCGGCATGCAGCAGGAACTGATGCTCGACGTAGTCGCGCACGCGCTCGCGCAGCCAGTCGCGCCGCTGCGTGAGGTCGACGGCACGGCGCCGATCCGCAACGGCCGCGCTGTCCGCGAGACGCGCAATTTCCTGCTGCAATTCGACCTGACCCATCGCGTCCATGATCCGTCGCGTGTAGACGCCCTTCTGCGTGAACACTTCGATCTCATGCGCATTGACCTGCCGGCCGGCAGTGTTGATGGCGATCGTTATTTCCAGTTGATTGCCACGCACGAGGAGCTGCCCGAGCGCCGATTGCGGCGCGGACATTTCGCCGCTGCCGAGTGCGGTAGTCGGTGCCTCGCGCTCGTCGTTTGCAGCTGACGTATTCTGTTGGCGCGCGTCGCTCGGTTGCGCGTTGCCAGTGCGCTGATCCTGCGCATCGCCACCGGCGCCTGCTTGTCCGTTACCTGCTTGACCGGCGGAATCGCCGCTCGGCTCTGCGTCGCTGCTTGCAGCGGCTGGCGGAGGTCGCGAAGCGCGATCGCCGAACGAGAAGAACTGATCGAAGCAGGTGTCGAACGCAACCTTCTCGTCGAGGGTTTTCGGCAAGACGAGCGCGAGACTGTCCTTGAGCAGACGCCGATCGCTGTAGCCCACCAGCTCGACCGCGCTCAGCGCATCGAGCGTTTCGGCGGTCGAGATGCGGATGTCGGCGTTGCGGAGCGCGCCGATGAATTGCGTGAGCAACGTGTCCACGCGCTCTCCAGCCTATCCGCCTGTCGCCTTCTGCGTCAGCGTCCGGACTTCCGGCTGCACGTTCTCGATGTCCTCCTGGAACTTCAGGATGACGTTCATCGTGTTGCTCACCAGCTCCGGGTCGAGTCGATCCGCGTGCAGCAGCAGCAGCGTGCGCGCCCAGTCGATCGTCTCGCTGATCGACGGCACCTTCTTGAGATCCAGCTCGCGCAGGCCGTGGATGAAACGCACCAGCTGCGTTCGCAGCTGCGGCGGAATCGCAGGCACGCGCGCATTGATGATCCGTTGCTCGAGCTCGATGTCCGGGAACGGAATGTAGAGATGCAGGCAACGCCGCTTCAGCGCGTCGGAGATTTCGCGAGTGTTGTTGCTCGTCAGGAACACCAGCGGCGGCTCGCGTCGTGCGCGCACCGTGCCGATCTCGGGAATCGAAACCTGGTAGTCGGACAGCAGCTCCAGCAACAGCGACTCGAACTCGTGATCGGACTTGTCGACCTCGTCGATGAGCAGCACGCAGCCGTGCTCCTCCTGCAGCGCCTTCAGCAGCGGCCGCGCTTCGAGAAACTCCGCGGAGAAGAAAATGTCGCCGAACTCGTGCAGCCGCTTGACCGATTCCGCGAAGCCCTTCGCACCCTGCAGCACTTCGTCCAGCGTCTGCTTCAACACCTGCGTGTACAGCAGTTGCTTGCCGTACTTCCATTCGTACAGCGCCTTCGCCTCGTCGAGGCCTTCGTAGCACTGCAACCGGATCAGCGGCAACTCGAACATCTCGGCCGTGGTCTTCGCCAGCTCGGTCTTGCCGACGCCGGGCGGTCCCTCGATCAACACCGGCTTGCGCAGGTGATAGGCGAGATAAACCGCCGTCGCGATCTGCGCAGAACAGATGTAGCGATGCGCCTCCAGATGCTGCTGGAGCGATCCGACGGAAGCGGCGATTTGCGCGACGTCAGCCATGGCCCATTGTGCCCGAGCTACTTCGGCAGCGCGTAAGCGATCACCCAGCCGCCGTCGTCATGCGGTTTCGGCTGCTCCTGCTGCGTCGGTTTCGATTCCGCTACGTGGCTTTCCTCTTCGCGCCCGGTCGCCGGGATCGTGACCACGACGAACTGCCGCCCGCTCTGCGGCGCGACGTAGCTCATCGGCGTCGCCTGCGCGCTGTTCGGCAGGAAGTCGCTCCACACCTCGTTGCCGGTCGTGATGTTCAGGGCGCGCATGTGTCGATCCATCGTGCCGCCGATGAAGATCAACCCGCTCTTCGTCACGATCGTGCCGGCGCTGTAGGGAATACCCATCGGGATACGCAGTTTGATCTTCAGCCCGAGCGGGCCCATTTCGTTCGCCGTGCCCAGCGGACGACGCCACAGTGTCTGGCGCGACTTGAGATCGATCGCGGCGATTTCGCCGTATGGCGGCTGCTGGCACGGCGCGAACAGCGGCGAAAGGAACGGCGTTGTGAACGCAGCGTACGGCGTGCCGCGCTGATAACCGCCGCCGAAGCCGAGCACGGTCTTGTCGGTCACCTGGTCGCGCGGATAGAGCTTCACGTGATTGCCGATGCGCAAGGAATTCACGATCATCACGCCATCGGGCTCGTCGATCGCAACGCTGCCCCAGTTCATGCCGCCCGCGAACCCCGGATACTGCAGGCTGCCGCGCAATGATGGCGGAGTGAGCGGGCCTTCATAGCGCAGCTTGCGGAACTGGATGCGACAGAGCATCTGATCGATCGGCGTGATGCCCCACATCTTCGCTTCCGTCACGAGATCGTTGCCGAACGACGGCATGCCGACCGAGAACGGCTGCGTCGGCGTGGTCGTCTCGTTCGGCACGTCGGTCTGCGGCACCGGCTTCTCTTCGACTGATGCGAGCGGCTTGCCGTCGCGACGATCGAGCAGGAACAACTCGCCGCGCTTGGTCGGCGCGACCAGCGCCGGCGTAACGCTGCCGTCGTCGCCGGGCAAGTCGACGAGCACGGGCTGCGACGGCACGTCGTAGTCCCAGATGTCGTGATGAGTCGTCTGGAACGACCAGCGCACGGCGCCGCTCTTCGCATCGAGCGCAACGACCGAGCTGGCGAAGCGCTCGGACTCCGGCGTGCGATGACCGCCGTAGTAATCCGGTGTCGCGTTGCCCGTCGGGATGTAGACCATGCCGAGCGCATCGTCAGCGCTGAAGACGCTCCACGCGTTCGGCGTGCCGCGCGTGTACGTCTGTCCTTCCGGCGGCGCGGTCAGCACATCGGGCCGTCCGAGATCCCAGGCCCACAGCAATTTGCCGCTGATCGGATCGAAGCCGCGCACGACGCCCGAGGGTTCCTGCGTCTCGACGTTGTCGGCGACCCATCCGCCGAGCACCGCGACGCCGTTTGCCAGAGTCGGCGGCGACGTCACGTAGTAGAAGCCCGGTTTCACATCGCCCATGCCCGCGAGCAGCGTCACTTCGCCGTTCGTGCCGAAGTCGGTGCAGCGCTTGCCGGTCTTCGAGTCGACGGCGATCAAACGCGCGTCGGTTGTAGCCGTGAGAATTCTCTCGGGACAATCTGCGGGCGGCGACGGCGCCTTGAAATACGTGACGCCACGACACGTCGTGGTGAAACCGACTTTCGAGTCCTTGAGCTCCGGGTCGAAGCGCCAGCGCTCCGCTCCCGTGTCAGCATCGAGCGCGGAGATGATGTTGCGCGCCAGACAGACATAGAGCGTGTCGCCGATCTGCAGCGGCGTCGCCTTGAACGCGCCGCCAACGCCAGTGCGAAAGGTCCAGGCGACCTGCAACTTGCCGACGTTCGACGCGTTGATCTGATCGAACGGCACGTAGCGCGTGCCCGCGGCATTGCCGCCCCAATGTTGCCAATCGCGCGCTGCGATGTCCGACTTGGTGGCGCTTGCCGTAAACGGCAACGTCGCATACGGCTGGCGCATGCCCACGGCGATGCAGATCGCCACGAGTCCCACGAGCGCAATCCAGCTGATCGGTGACGCGAGCACCGGCCGTGCAACCGACATTCCCAACGCGCGACGCGTTTTCGGACGCAGCAACAACAGTCCGAGCACGAGGAACGGCAGCACGCGCGGCGCGAGCGCCCAACCGTCGAAGCCCGATTCCACCAGCGCCCAAAGAATGGTGCCGACTGTCAGCAGCCCGTACACGTACGCGCCCCAACGCTGCCCGCGCCAGAGCATGACCGCGGAAGCGATGAGCGCCACGCCTGCGATCACGTAGTAGAGCGAGCCGCCGAGCATTGCGAGGCGGATGCCGCCGGCGGCGAGTACCAGGCCGATCAGCAGCAGGATGGACGCAAAGATTCTGGGAGGACGCGGGCGGCTGTGCCCGTCCAGCGCGAAGGTCGTGTTCACTTGGGTCCCGCTTAGTGGAGTTGTGCTGCTATGTATAGCCTCCTGACAGAACGTTGTCAGCAGGTGGGGCGCAGGATTCGGCCTGACTCTTCTTCACCTCTCAGGAGCACCCCATGCACGCAGCGACAGCCATTACCTGGTTCGAAATTCCCGCGCAGGATCTGGAGCGCGCCGTGTGGTTCTACGAATCCGTTCTGCAGCAGGAGCTGCGGCGCGAGACCATGGGCCCGACCGCGATGGCAGTCTTCCCGTATCAGGATCCCGGCATCGGCGGCGCGCTCACGCATGCGCCGAACTTGAAACCCGCCGCGGACGGCAGCGTTATCTACCTCCGCACCCAGCGTCTCGTCGAGACACTGGAGCGAGTCACTCGCGCCGGCGGCCGCGTCGTCGTCGACAAGACAGCGCTGCCGGACGGCATGGGCGCGTTCGCGCACATCGTCGACTGCGAAGGCAATCGCGTCGGACTGCACGCGCTCGACTGACACCTGCAACCCGAAGGAGGAGCCATGAGCAAGCCCGAACACAACCGCACCATCGACTACATCGAATTCGGCGCGACCGACATCGAGGCGACCAAGCGTTTCTACGCTGCCTGCTTCGGCTGGAAGTTCACTGACTACGGTCCCGACTATGTGGCGTTCGAGGACGGCCGGCTGACCGGCGGCTTCACGAAAGACTCGAAGCCGGGTGGCGCGCCGCTGGTGGTGCTGTATGCAAGCAAGCTGGAGGAGCTCTTCGCTGCCGTGAAGGCGCAGCGCGGTCGCATCGTGCGCGAGATCTTCAGCTTCCCCGGCGGCCGGCGCTTCCACTTTCTCGATCCGAACGGCAACGAGCTGGCAGTATGGGGCGAGTAGCTGACACTGTCGGGAGAGTGCATGCGGCGCGCCGATCGACTCTTCGAGATCGTCCAATACCTGCGCGGTCGCCGCTTGACGACGGCCGCGCAGCTCGCGCAGTGGCTCGAAGTCAGCGAGCGCACGATTTACCGGGACATCGCCGATCTGTGTGCGTCGGGCGTGCCGATCGACGGCGAGGCCGGCGTCGGCTACCGCCTGCATCCGCACTTCGACCTGCCGCCGCTCATGTTCAACTATGAAGAGATCGACGCGCTGGTGATGGGCGCGCGCTTCGTCGAGTCGTGGGGCGGTCCGAAGCTCGCGACTGCAGCGCGTGGCGCGCTCGCGAAGATTGCTGCGGCGCTACCGGAGCAGAAGCGCGCCGCGGTCCACGAATCGCGCCTGTTCGCGCCCGGCTTCTTCGTCGATCCGCAATGGGGCGCGCGGCTCGATTCGCTGCGCACTGCCATCGTAAAGCGTCGCTTCGTCGAGTTCGAGTATCGCGACGGCCATGCGCAGGATTCGCAACGGCGCGTGCGGCCGTTCGCCGTGTTCTTCTGGGGCGGCACCTGGACGCTCGGAGCGTGGTGCGAGCTGCGGCGCGACTTCCGCAATTTCCGCCTCGACCGCTTCGTTACGCTGCAAGTCTGCGACGAGGAATTTCCCGATGAGCCGGGCCGTCGCTTCGACGATTACATGAAGCGCATGACGGAGAGTTGACCACGCAAGAAACGCCAACTTCCTCATTCCCGCGCGTGCGGAACTCGCGGCGCACTGCCGCGATTACCCATCATCTTCTGCTTCACTCGATGAGGGTGCCGCCATGGCCGCGGAACCGAAATGGCAACAAGATTTTTCCGACCACCCCGACGAGTGGACGGACGAAGACGAGATCGAATGGCAGGAGGCGAATGCCTCGCGCTTCGCACCCGACGAGCGGCAGCTCGGGCAGATTCTCGGTTTGCTCAGCGTCGGGCTCGGGCTCGCCCAAGTTCTGGCGCCACGCGCGTTGGGCCGCGCAATCGGAGTAGGCGATCACCCGGCGATCATGCGCATGGTCGGCGTGCGCGAGATCGTCACCGGTCTCGGCATTCTGTCGGAGCGCGCTCCTGGAGCGTGGGCCTGGGCGCGAGTCGCGGGCGACGCGATCGATCTCGCGCTGCTGGGCGCCGCCACGAGCTCGCCCGATGCCGATCCGCGACGCATCGCCGCTGCGACTGCCGGCGTGCTAGGCGTCACCGCACTCGATGTTTATTCGGGCAAGCGGCTGGGCGCGACGGAATCCAGCGAAGCCCTTGCGATCGCCGTGACGCAGACAGTCACCATCAACAGCACGCCCGACGAGCTGTATCACTTCTGGAAAAATCTGGAGAACCTGCCGCTGTTCATGGAGCACCTGGAGTCCGTATCGGAGGTCAACGACCGCGTCTCGCACTGGGTTGCCAAGGCGCCCGCGGGCACCTCGGTCGAGTGGGACGCGGAGATCGTCGACGATCAGCCGGATCGCAGCATCGGTTGGCGCACGCTGCCGGACTCGCAGGTGACGCATGAGGGCATGGTGAGTTTCGAGCCGGCAAGCGGCGGTCGCGGCACCATCGTGCGCGTCGAAATGCTCTACGTGCCGCCGGCCGGCAAGGTCGGCGTGTGGATTGCGCGGATGTTCGGCGAAGAGCCGGCGCTGCAGGTGGCCGACGACCTGCGCCGACTCAAGCAGCTGCTCGAGACCGGCGAGGTCGCCACGACGCT
>DATJIP010000222.1:0-61566 GCA_035493235.1 Steroidobacteraceae bacterium | reverse complement strand
TCAGGCCGCTTCGTTCCCGCAAGCGACGCTGCTGATCGGCCAAGGCGATTGGGACGTGCTCAAGGGCCCGACGCCATCGGGCACGACGAACGCCGCGCCGCTCAAGCACTGGCTCGACGGCGACGGCAAGTCGGAGCCCGTCGCGAAAGACAAAGACGTGTTCGGCGACGGCACCGTGGTGATGCTCGACATGCCGGGCCACACGCCGGGTCATCACAGTCTGCTGGTGAAGTTGCAAGAGAAGGGCAACGTGCTGCTCACCGGCGACCAGGCGCACTTCCACGAGAACTACGACAGCAACGGCGTGCCGACTTTCAATTTCAATCGCGCCGACACGCTCGCGTCGTTCGATCGGTTCAAGCAGATCGCGAAGAACCTGAATGCCACCGTGATCATTCAGCACGATCCGCGCGACATCGACAAACTTCCGGCATTCCCAGCGGCGGCGAAGTGATCGAGACGGCACGCAACGAGGATCTGCAAGCGATCATCCAGCTGCTGCGCACGCAGCTGGAGGAGCACGACATCGTGCTCACGTCGGCCGCGCTCGAGCGTGCGACGCGCGGGTTGCTCGAAGATCACTCGCTCGGTCGCATTCTCACGTTCAAGCTCGACGGCGAGCTCGTCGGCGTCGCCGTCATCTCATTCTTATGGACGCTGGAGCACGGCGGTCCGGCCGCGTGGCTCGACGAGGTGTACGTCGAGCCATCGCGTCGCGGCCACGGCATCGGCGAGCAACTGATCGAAGCAGCGATGCAGGTCGCGCGCGACAGCGGCTGCATCGCGCTCGATCTCGAAGTCGACGCCGGACACGAAGCTGCCGAGCGTCTCTATCAGCGAATGGACTTCAAGCGTCACCGACGCGTGCGCTGGGTGCGCATGCTCGACACCTGACCGCGCGGCACGCGCGGATCTCACGAGCACAATCGGCCAGCTTGCTTACGGCGACCCTGCGCGGTCGGGCAACTCGCGTCGTATTCTCCGACGCATGGCAAACAATCACTCGACCTTGGTTGCTTCCGACAACCTCCAGAGCACGAGCCGCCGGCCGCTGCGAACAATCGTCATCGCCGGCCTCGTCGCCGGCGCGCTCGACATCAGCTACGCCTTCATCATCTGGGGATTGCAAGGCGTCACGCCGCTCCGCATTGGCAGGAGCATTGCGGCGGGATTGCTCGGACGCGAAGCCGCGTCCGGCGGCGGTACCGCGACAGGACTCTTCGGCCTGCTGCTGCACTTCACGATGGCGACGATCATCGCCGCGATTTTCTATTTCGCGGCACGCAACATCCGCTTGCTCGTCGATCGCGCCGTGCCGTTCGGGATCGCGTACGGTCTCGTGACGTATGGCGTGATGAACTACGTCGTCCTGCCGCTCTCCGCGATCGGCTCCGTCGGCGACAGCGGCCCTGCGTACATCAGGATCACCGGCGTACTGGTCCACATGTTCCTCATCGGCCTGCCGATCGCGCTGATCACCCGCAAAAACCTGCGCTGACCCACTGACCTGCGTTAGATCGCTGTAGGTCGGGCTTCAGCCCGACTTCCGCGCTGTTGTCGGGCTGAAGCCCGACCTACAGCTTGCTATTCCGGCCGCGGCTTTCCATTCCCGCCGCCTCGAATCCAGACCGAAACCAGACCGCTCCGTTACGACTTCGACGGGCCGCGTCCCTACGCTGTCTCCCGTCCCGAACGTCACACGAGAGCACAGCCGATGGTCTTGAGCCCCCATGCCAGCTACCCGCACGAGCGCTCCTACGTGCTGAAGCTGCACTGCGACGCCTCCCCCCGTCACGGACGGATCGTCGGCCGGCTCGAACACGTGGCTTCGGGACACCAGTTTCAATTCACGACGGGCGAGGAGCTGCTCGCCTGCCTGATCAACGCCGCCGCGCTGCACGAGCAGCCGAACAGAGGAGAGTGACCATGACTGCCAGCGATCGCCAGCAACCGCGCGTGACCGATAGTGACGGCACGCCGTTGCGGGTTGGCCCGGTGCCACGTGCCCTACCGATGTTTGACGGAGGGTCGCACCGGTCCAGCCCGGCGATGCGGGCACAAGTGATATCGACCGCAAGAGGCTCGCTCTACTTCGCGATCGCTCTGGCCTTGTCGGCGTGTGCCGCGCTGCCTCCCGAAGGTGCGCATCCGCAAGTCGCTTCGGCAGCGGACTATGCGAGCTCGTACTCGCTCGCGGCGCCCGTCGGCGCGTGGCCAGCAGAAAGCTGGTGGGAGTCGTACGGCGATGCGCAGCTCGACTCGCTCGTTCGCGAGGCATTGGCGGGTTCGCCGAATCTCGCTGTCGCCGAAGCTCGTCTGCGCCGCGCGCAGGCCGCGACCCAGGTCGCCGACTCGGCGAACAAGCCGCAGGTAAGCGCGAGCGCTGCAGCGATCCAGCAGAAGCACAGCTACAACTACCTGACGCCGCGCGACCTGACGCCGCAGGGTTGGGACGATTACGCCAGCGCCTCGTTGACGTTCTCCTGGCAGCTCGATTTCTGGGGACGCAATCGCGCGGCAATCGCCGCTGCGACGTCCGAAGCCAACGCCGCGCAGGCCGAGACGGCGCAAGCGCGGTTGATGCTCGCGACGGGTATCGCATCGGCATACGCCGAGCTCGCGCGTCTGCACGCTGCGTACGACACGGCCGCTGCGGCGCTCGAAGTTCGCACCAAGACTGTCGAGCTGTTCCGTGATCGACATGAGAACGGCCTTGAGACGCTCGGCAGCGTGCGTCAGGTCGAGGCGCGTCGCTCGCGGGCCGAAGCGGATCTGCTGGCAGTCGAGGAACAGCTCGCGGTGCAGAGAAACAGCATCGCTGCGCTGGTCGGTGCTGGCCCGGATCGCGGGCTCTCGATCACGCGCCCGAAGGTCGATGTTTCGCGCTCGTTCGCGTTGCCGGAGCACTTGGGAGCTGACCTGCTCGGTCGGCGCCCGGATGTCGTCGCGGCACGCATGCGTGCCGAAGCTGCGGCTCGACGTATCGATCAGGCGCGCGCCGAGTTCTATCCGAATATCAATCTGACGTCGGTCATCGGTCTGCAATCGAGGGGCCTCGACATGCTGACGCACAACGGCTCTTCGACCGGCAGCAGCGGTCCGGCGATCACGCTGCCGATCTTCACCGGCGGCGCGCTGCGCGGAAATCTGCGCGGCGCCGAAGCGGACTACGCCGCCGCGGTGGCCGAGTACAACGGCGCCGTGATCCAGGCGCTGCAAGAGCTCGCCGATGCAGCGGTCGGTCAGAAGGCGCTCGGGCCGCAGCTCGAAAGCACCAACGATGCAGTCGACGCAGCGCGCGAAGCCTGGCGCATCCAGAGCAATCGCTACGAAGGCGGCCTGGCGAGCTATCTCGACGTGCTGTCCGCGCAGGACGAATTGCTCGCCAACCTGCGCGCGCAGAGCGACCTGCAGTCCCGTTCATTCGCCCTCGACGTCGCGCTGGTGCGCGCGCTCGGCGGCGGCTACCAAATCAAGAAATCGTAATCAGGAGGTTTTATGACCAAACATGAATCAGCGATGCTCGATACCGCAGCCGAGGCTGCAGACGACGCACGCAATCGCGCCAAGCGCAGGAAGTGGCTGCTGATTCTCGGCAGCACCGTGCTGTCGAATGCGATCAGCTACGGCCTGTATTCGCACTACTACGGCTCGAAATTTATTTCGACCGACAACGCGTACACGGCCGCCGAGACTGCGCAGGTCACGCCTGCAGTCAGCGGCATCGTGCGCGAAGTGCGCGTCACCGACACGCAGCAAGTGAAGCAGGGCGACGTCGTCATCGTGCTCGACGACACCGACGCACGTCTCGCGTTGGCACAGTCGGAAGCGGAGCTCGGTCGAGCGCTGCGTCGAGTGCGCGGCTATGTCGCGACCGATCGGAGTCTCGCCGCGCAACAGGCGGCGGCCGACGCGGACCTCGCGCGGGCGAAGGTCGATCTCGAACGTCGCGAAGCGCTCGCAGCTTCGGGCTCCGTCTCCGGCGACGAGTTGACGAAGGCGCGCAACGCTTTCGCGACGGCGCAGGCCAGCGTGACGGCGGCCGTCAGCTCGCGTGAAGCGAACGCGGTGCTGATCGTGGATGCGACGGAGGAGACCAATCCCGAAGTGTCGCTCGCTCGCGCGAAGCGCGACCAGGCGCTCGTCAATCTCGAACGCACGGTGATTCGAGCGCCGAAGGCCGGCGTGATCGCTCGCCGTTCGGTGCAGGTCGGCCAGCAAGTGCAGGCGGGTGCGCCGCTCGTGTGGGTCGTGCCGGTGGACGAGGTGCACGTCGATGCGAACTTCAAGGAAGTGCAGCTCGAGCGTGTGCGCATCGGTCAGCCGGTCGAAGTGAAGTCCGATCTGTATGGCCGCTCGGTGTCCTATCACGGCACTGTGGCCGGTCTCGCGGGCGGCACGGGTTCGACGTTTGCCACGATCCCGGCGCAGAACGCGACCGGTAACTGGATCAAGGTCGTGCAGCGCGTGCCGGTGCGCATCCGGCTCGACGCGGCGGAGCTGGCTGCGCGCCCGCTGCAGGTCGGCCTATCGATGACTGCGACGATCGATACGCGCTCGGACGGCTGAGCGTCGAGCAATTCAACCAGAGGGGAATGCTATGTCCGGCACGACATTCGAAGGTCCGCTGAAGGGATCGATGCTGTGGATGGCGGCTATCGTGCTCGCCGCGGCGAATTTCATCGCCGTGCTCGACATGACGGTCGCCAACGTCTCCGTGCCGAACATCGCGGGCGGCCTTGGGATCAGCTCGAGCCAGGGCACCTGGGTGATCACTTCGTACGCGGTCGCTGAAGCGATCTTCGTGCCGCTGACCGGTTGGCTGGCGGCACGCTTCGGCGCGGTGCGCGTGTTCACGACGTGCATGGGCATGTTCGGTGTGTTCTCGCTGGTGTGCGGCTTCGCGAACTCGCTGGGCATGCTGGTCTTCGGGCGCATCATGCAGGGCGTGTGCGGCGGTCCGATGATTCCGTTGTCGCAGACGCTGCTGCTGCGGATCTTCCCCAAGGAGAAAGCGGCTGCGGCGACTGCGCTGTGGGCCGTGACGACGCTGGTCGCGCCCGTGGTCGGTCCGATCCTCGGCGGCTGGCTGTGCGACGACTATTCGTGGCCGTGGATCTTCTTCGTCAACGTGCCGCTCGCGCTGGTCTGCGCGCCGGTGGCGTGGCGCATGCTCAAGCGCTACGAGGAGCAGCTGAAGCGTCTGCCGATCGACAAAGTCGGTCTCGTGCTGTTGATCGTGTCGGTCGGCGCGCTGCAGCTCATGCTCGACCTCGGCAAGGAGCACGACTGGTTCGAGTCGGCGGAGATCTGGGCGCTGGCGCTGGTTGCGGTCATCGGTCTCGCGGCATTCCTGATCTGGGAATCGACCGAGCGGCATCCGATCGTCGACCTGCGCGTGTTCCGCCATCGCGGCTTCAGCACCAGCGTGCTGGTGATCAGCATCGGCTTCGGTGCCTTCTTCGCCGCGAACGTGCTCACGCCGCTGTGGCTGCAGAGCTATATGGGCTACACGTCGTCGTGGGCGGGTCTCGCGACCTCGTGGACCGGACTGCTCGCAATCTTCATGGCGCCGGTTGCCGGGATGCTCATGACGAAGGTCGATCCGCGGCGGCTGGTGTGCTTCGGCATGCTGTGGATCGGCGCGGTTTCGCTGTGGCGCATGGGCTCGACCACCGACATGACTTTCTGGCAGGTCTCGGTGCCGCTGATGCTGATGGGCCTGGGACTGCCGTTCTTCTTCCTGCCGATCACCGCGCATGCGCTGGCGAGCGTCGATGAGAGCGAGACTGCGTCGGCGGCGGGCTTGATGAACTTCCTGCGCACGCTGTCCGGTGCGTTCGCTACTTCGATCACGACGACGGCCTGGGAGAGCAACACGTCTGCCAACCACGCGGAGCTCGCAGGCCAGATCGACAGCAGCGGCGAGATGACGCGCTCGCTGCTCGGCTCCGGCTTCGACATGGACTCGGTTCGCAACGTGCTGGATGGCATGACCCAGGGTCAAAGTGTCATGCTCGCGACCAACGAGATCATGGCGACGTGCGCGCTGGCATTCTGCGCAGCAGCGTTGCTGATCTGGCTCGCGCCGCGCACGGCGCGGGTCGTGGACATGTCGAAAGTGGGCCATTGAGCGGGGCGGAGGCGGGTGGCAGATGACGCAGCACGTGATGACGTACCGAGGCACGGTCTACCCGTGGCACTGCGACCAGATGGGTCACATGAACGTGATGTGGTACGTCGGCAAGTTCGATGAGGCGACCTGGCAACTGTTCGCTGCTGCGGGCATCACGCCGTCGTATCTGCGGGCGCAGCGACGCGGCATGGTCGCGGTCGATCAGCGGCTCAGCTATCGCGGCGAGCTGTACGCGGGCGACGTCATCAGTGTACGTTCCGCGATCATCGAGCTTGGGACGAGCAGCGTGCGGTTCGTGCACGAGATGCAGCGGGACGAAACCGGCGAGCACGTTGCGACCAGCATGCTGAAGGGCGTGCATATCGATACCGTCGCGCGTCGATCGTGTCCGTTGCCGGAAGAATTGCGCGCGGCGGCTGGCAAGCTGCTGGTCGCGGATGCATCGCCGTGGGACAGTTGGCCGCCGCCGCGCGCGTTCGTCGGGTGAGTTTGCTGGAGACAGTCATGCTCAACGCAGGCGATTCGGGCCAGGCCGAGATACTCGTTCAGAGCAGCGACACTGCGAAAGTGCTCGCGCTGTCGAGCGAGGATTCGTTTCCCGAAGTCTTCGCGACCTCGCGCATGATCGCGCTGATGGAGCTGGCCGCTGCTCGCGCGATGCGGCCGGCGCTCAAGCCTGGTCAGCTCTCGGTCGGCGTCTCGCTCAACGTCAAGCACACCGCCGCGACGCCGGTCGGCGGCAAAGTCCGCGCGGTCGCGACCTTCGAGCGCCACGACGGCAAGCTCTTCCTCTTCAAAGTCGAAGCCTTCGACGACGCCGGCCCGATCGGCTGCGGCGAACACTCGCGCGCCGTCATCGACACCGAACGCCTGCTGCAGGGCGCCGCTCGCCGCGGCCCGGGCGGCCCGGTGCCGGGGTAAAAAAGCGATGCATAACTCAGCACTGCAGCATTTTTTCGCACTCATCCTGTGCGCTTTGTGTACATCGGCCGCGGCGGCCGCGGAGTTGGGCGTGCTCGCGCCAGTCATGGTCGACGACGAGCCATTAATGAAGCGCGACGCGCACGATCACCCCGCGCCGGTTGTCACGCGTGTGACCAGCGGTCCGCTCTTCGACAAGCTGCAGCAGGAAGCGCGCGAAGGCTTCACCGCGACAGTGCTCGCACTCGACGAGCTCGCGCAGCGGCGCGCCGGCATCGCGCCGGTTCCGACCTGGTTGTATCTCGCAGTCGAGGACGGTGGGTTTCCGCGCGCCGGATTCTGGCTGCGCGAAGACCACGGCGAGCGCTTCGTGCCCGATGCCTTCGTCGATCTCGTCGTCGATGAAGACATCGTCGCGAACGGCGGCTTCGAGGAGATCTTCGCGCACGAGATGGGCCACGTGTTCCTGCGTCGGTTGTTTCCGAACCTGCCGTTCGGCTACTCGCGCACGCCGCACATGAGCTTCAACGTCACCGATTATCCGACCGCGCTCGACGAGGGCTTCGCGACGCACTTCCAGGCAGTCGTGCGCCGGCTGACGCACAACACGACGCTGCACGACGAGGATCTCGGCCTGACGTTCAAGCCGCTCGTGCCTTACTGGCTGAGCAATCTCGATCGTGCCGCGCGCACTGACGGCGTCCGACGCAATTGGTTCGTGCAGCTGCAAGCACCACAAGGGGCCGAGCACTCGACTCAGCGCAGCACGTTGTTCGATGTCGAGCGCCTGAAGAACGGCAACCAGATGCTGGCGTCCGAAGGAGTCGTCGCGACGCTGTTCTATCGCTGGCTCGCGCCGGGGCCGGGGGACCAGCGTGCGCTCCTCGCGCGCTACAGTGCGATGTTCGACGCGTTCGCTGCGCTCAACAAGCTCAAACCCAAGGCGGATGCGCCCATGATGGTGCAACTCGTCGCTGCGCATCGCTCGCTGTTTCCAAAGGACAGCGAGCGGGTGCTGACGATTCTGCTCGACACGACTTACGGCGCGACGGCCGACGCGAGTCTCACGCCGCGCGTCGAGAGCGTCGCGGCACGCGGCAGGTCAGGGGACATGAAGACGTTCGTCGCCGAACTGACGGCTTGTCGCAAGGCGATGGCCGAGCTGCGCGAGGCAGTCCTGAAGAATCCAGAGAAAGCGGGCGCCGCGCTCGGCCCGAACATCTGGCTGTTGAGCGACGCGCCGATCGGCGGCCCGGACAAGGAAGCGAAGACCGCGATCAATCTCAACACCGCGGAGCGCGACGAGCTGCTGAAGCTGCCGGGCGTCGATGAGGCTGCAGCTACAAAGTTGCTGGAGAGTCGCCGCAGCGCCGGCCTGTTCCTGAACGTCAACGACTTCGCCGCCCGCGCTCAGTTGAGCCCCGACGTTACGACCAGGCTCGCAGCAATGACCCGCGCGATGGACCAAGCCGGCGTCTACTCACGCGAGTAGGATGGTGCCGGGGGAAAATCACGGCTCATAACTCAGCAGTGCAGCATCGGATTGCTGCGGTGCTGACTTATGAGCTGTTTTCTTCCCCCGGCACCAGTCGGCACCAGTCGACTCAGGCCACCGACTCCCAGAACTGCTCCATCTTCTTTCTCATCGCGGCGTCGGGCAGTCGCCCGCGGCCGGCGGCTTGATTGTCTTCGGCGTGCTTCAGCTTCGTCGTGCCGGGGATCGCGCACGTCACGGCTGGATGCGACACGACGTACTTCAGCAGCAGCTGCGCCCACGACGTCGCATCGATCTCGCTCGCCCACGGCGGCAGCGGCTTGTCGCCGATGTTCGAGATGAGCGAGCCGCGTCGGCCGCCGAGTGGCACGTTAGCGAGCACTGCGATGCCGCGCTCCTGCGCGAGCGGCAGGATCTTCTCCTCGGCGCTGCGATTGCCGAGCGAGTAGTCGACCTGGATGAAGTCGAGCTTGTGGGCACGCATGACGCGCGCCATCTCTTCGTAGTGCCCGTCCTGCGAAGTGGTGACGCCGAGATAGCGGATCTTCTTCGCCTGCTTGTACTCGTTGAACGCCGGCAGCTGCCTGTCCGCGTCATTCATGTTGTGAACCTGCAGCAGCTCGATGTGATCGGTGCGCAGCCGCCGGAACGATTCGTCGATCGCGCCCTTCATGTCGCCGAGCGAGCCCATCGGCGTCTTGGTCGCGAGGAAATAGTCTTTGCGATTGCCGAGGCCCGCAAGCAGCTCGCCGATGACTTCCTCCGAGCGCCCGTACGCCGCCGCGGTGTCGATGACGCGCCCGCCGAGTCCCGACATGCGTTGTAAGACTTCCTTGCGCGAGGCGAGCTCGGCGCTATCGGTCACGCCGTAAGCATTCGTGCCCAGGCCGATCACCGGAATCTTCTCGCCCGTCGCGGGAATCGCCTTCAGGATCGGCGTGCTGTCCGCAGCGTGCGCTCGCAAGGCTGGCTGCAAAGCCACCGCGACACCGCCGAGAATCCCAGCACGCAGAACGTCACGGCGCGATAAATGTGAAGAGGTCGTGCGAGTCATCGGCGTCTCCGGAGGCTTCCAACGAGGGAAGGCCGATACTAGCCCACGACCGATGACGCGCCTACCTAAAGGGCCGCCTCCATTTCGCGAATAGCCGCTTCGAAATTTCCAGCATCGACGGCGATCGGCCGACCGAACCGCAGCGTGATCATGGAGAACGGCAGCGGCAGCCGTTTGCGATCCCAGGTCGGAAGTTCGAGCGCACGCGACAGCGTGAAGCGCAGCGGCACGATCGGCACGCCCGTCTGCGCAGCGATGTGGCCGACGCCGCGTTTGGCAACGCGCGCCGGACCGGCCGGGCCATCCGGCGCGATGCCCGACCATCGCCCCGCGCGCAGTTCCTGCATCAGCCGTTCCGCCGCCGCGCGACCGCCGTGGCCGCTGGAGCCAAGAATGATCCGATCGATCCCGCACAGGCGCATGCAGATCTGCACGGGCTTCAAGTGCCAGCTCGGATGCATGATCCACGAGTGCTGCCGATGCTGCAGGAACACGCAGAAGTAGGACTGCAGGTCGCCATGCCACACCGCATAAATGCAGTTGCGATCTGCCGCCAGCGCCTCCCGACCCTCGTAGCGAATGCGGCAGGTCCAATGGATCAGGCAGGAGTACGCAAACTGCGCCAGGCCGACGCCGAAGCCGTACAGCATGAACAACGGCTGCAGCAGCAGCGGCACGTTGTCGACGCGATATTTCGAGACAGCGGCGATGACGGCGCCCATGGAGCAATCATGGCGATTCGGGGCCGGGGCGGACCACGCTATGGATAGCTATTTTCGCCCCCGTTGGTAGGCCCGCTAAAATTCCTCGCGGCGATGTCGAGAAGCCGCTTGCGGCTCCGACTAGGGGGTGAAAGCGGCTCATGTCGAGCTGCCTACCGGAACAGGAGCCCTGTCATGAAGTACATGTTGATGATGAACGGTCCGCGCAACGCCTACGAGCAGTTCGGCAGCTGGCCGCAGAAAGAGATCGAGGCGCACATCGGCTTCATGATCACCTTCTCGCAGAAGCTGACGGCTTCGGGCGAACTGGTGAGCGCCGAAGGCCTGGACGCGCCGACGCAGGCCAAGATCGTCCGCGCCGGCAAGGACGGCAAGCCGATCACCGACGGCGTCTTCCCGGAATCCAAGGAGTTTCTCGCCGGCTACTGGATCGTCGACGTCGCGAGTACCGAGCGCGCGTACCAGATCGCGGCCGAAGCTTCCGCGGCGCCCGGGCCGGGCGGCAAGCCGCTCAACATGGCGATCGAAGTCCGCCAGGTGATGAGCGGGCCGCCCGAGACAGCGTGACCTTCGCGTCGCTGAACCGTCGAACCGAGCAGCTGCTGCGCGACCTGGCGCCGCAAGTGCTCGGCGCGACGCTGCGACGTTTTCGCGATTTCGCTGCCTGCGAGGACGCCGTGCAGGAAGCGCTGATCGCCGCTGCCTCGCAATGGCCGCGCGACGGCGCTCCGCAAAATCCGCGCGGCTGGTTGATCCAGGTCGCGCTGCGACGGATGACCGATCACGTGCGCAGCGAGATCTCCCGTCGCAATCGCGAGACCGTCGCGGTCGAGGAGGTGCCGGTCGTCGTCGCGCCGGCTGTTTATGCCGAGCCCGGCATCGATCCCGACGACACGCTGGTGCTGCTGTTCATGTGCTGTCATCCGTCGCTCTCGCCGGCATCGGCGATCGCGCTGACGCTGCGTGCGGTAGGCGGCCTGACGACGGCCGAGATCGCGAAGTCCTTTCTCGTGCCGGAAGCGACGATGGCGCAGCGGATCAGTCGCGCCAAGCAGAGCATCGAGTCCTCGCGCATTCCGTTCGGCATGCCCGACGCAGCGGAGCGCGCGCAGCGCTTGAGCTCGGTGCTGCACGTTCTGTATCTGATCTTCAACGAAGGCTACACGTCGAGCTCCGGACCGACCCTGCATCGCACGGATTTGTCGAACGAGGCGATCCGGCTCACCCGCGCCGTTCGCACGTTGCTGCCGGACGACGCGCAGGTCGCGGGTCTGCTCGCACTGATGTTGCTTACCGATGCGCGTCGTGCGGCACGCACCGGTCCGGTCGGCGAGTTGATTCCGCTCGACGAACAGGATCGATCGCTGTGGGATCGGGAAGCGATTGCGGAAGGGGTTGCGCTCGTGAGTACGGCGCTATCGAGTGCGCCCGCCGGGGAGTATCAGTTGCAAGCTGCAATCGCGGCCTTGCACGACGAGGCACCGCGCGCCGAGGACACCGACTGGCCGCAAATTCTTGCGCTGTACGGTGTGCTGCAACGGATGTCGGACAATCCTCTGGTCGCGCTGAATCGCGCGATCGCGACTGCAATGGTCGACGGGCCGCGGGCGGGGCTGGAGCTGCTCGAAGCGCTGGATAAGGACGAACGACTCGCCGGCAGTCATCGACTCGTCGCGGTGCGCGCGCATCTTCTGGAACGAGCCGGCGATCGCGAGGCAGCGATTGCGTTGTACCGCCAGGCGGCGACGCGAACCACGAGCGTCCCCGAGCGCAACTATCTATTGATGCGCGCCGCGCGGCTCAGCGAGGCGCCTTGAGGCTCCGCGCCAGCACGCGATCATCCCCGAGGCGTTTGCTCATCGCCGCGAATGTGTCGCGCGGGCCTTGCCAGCGCAGCTCGTCGACGTTGGCGAACAAGCGAGCATCGGTGCGCAGGGTCGCGAGCTTCTTGAACAAGAGTGCGAGCTCGCGCTGCTCGCCCAGGACCGTCGGCGGGAAATTTTCGATCGGGCCGTATTGCCGGACGAGGCGCGCGGCGCCAGCCTTGCCGATGCCGTCGATCCCGGGATAGCCGTCGGCCGTGTCGCCGACCAGCGCGAGATAGTCGGGGATCAGGGCTGGATCGACGCCGAACTTCTCGCGCACGGCGGCGGCATTGCGAATCGCCTTCGCGCGACGGTCCATCTGCACGACGCGATCGTCGACCACGCACTGCGCGAGATCTTTGTCGGGTGTCCAGATGCATACTTTCTGCACTCGCTCGTCTGCCGCTGCGAGTGCCGCGGCCGAAGCGAGTGCGTCGTCGGCTTCGAGCTCGATCATCGGCCACACGGCCACGCCCATGGCAGCGAGTGCCTCCTCGAGCGGATGAAACTGCGCCCACAGCGCCGGCTCGATGCCATCGCCGGTCTTGTACTCGTCCCACAGCTCGTTGCGGAACGACTCGATGACGTGATCGGTCGCGACGCCGATGTGCGTGCCGCCGCCCTCGATGGTTTCCAGCACCGTATTGAGCACGCCGACGACGGCGCCGAACGGCTTGTCCGCTCCCTTGCTGAAGCGACGCAGGCCGTAGAAGTGACGGAACAGCTCGTAGGTGCCGTCGATGAGATGAACGATCACTTTGGTTCGCAGGTCAGTGGCGCATCCGACGCCGGGCGTGGAATGGTGCCACATCAGTGGCAGCAGTGCTGCTCGAAGGTTTACGCTGCGAGTTCATGACATCGAGACGTCAATTCCTCTGCCTGGCAGCAGCGAGCAGTCTCGCCATCTCGGCGCACGCGGCTGGTGCGCAGCACGTGGTCGCGCAGACGCGCGCGGGGAAGATCGGCGGCGTTCTCGATCGCGGCGTGAACGTCTTCAAGGGAGTGCCGTATGGCGCGGACTCGGCGACTCGGAGATTCCTGCCGCCGATCGCGGCGACCCCGTGGCAGCGGGTTCGCGATGCGCTCGACTACGGTCCGGCATGTCCGCAGCCTGACGCGAAAGAAGCGGTCAGCGAGAACTGCCTGAGCTTGAACGTCTGGACGCCGGCACTGCGCGATGGCGGCAAGCGCCCCGTCATGGTCTACGTTCACGGCGGTGAATACAGCAGCGGCTCGGGTTCCAGCCCGCTCTACGACGGCACGCGGCTCTGTCTGCGCGGTGACGTTGTCGTCGTCACCGCGAACCATCGGTTGAATGCATTTGGTCATCTCTATCTGAGCCGTCTCGCGGGCGCGGAGTATGCGGCCTCCGGCAACGTGGGGCTGCTCGATCTCGTGCTCGCGCTAAACTGGGTGCGCGACAGCGCGGTGGAATTCGGCGGCGATCCGCAGCAAGTGATGCTGTTCGGGCAATCGGGCGGCGGCGCGAAGATAGCGACGCTGCTGGCGATGCCGGCCGCTCGCGGCCTGTTTCATCGTGTCGCGACGATGAGCGGTCAGCAGATCACGGCGTCCGGCCCGCGGGGTGCGTCACAGCGTGCCGAGGCGTATCTCGCGGCGCTGAAGGTCGATCCGGAACGCCTTCGCTCGATCGATACGGCTGCCTTGGTCGCTGCCACGCGTGCGAACGATCCATCGCTTGCTGGTCGGTCGCTGTATTTCGGACCGGTGCTGGATCAAGTGACGCTGCCGCGGCATCCGTTCTATCCCGATGCGCCGCCGGCGGCGAATATCCCCATGATCATCGGCAACACACGCGACGAGACCCGCGCATTCAACGGCAACGATCCTGGCATCTTCGAGCTCGGCTGGAAGGAGCTGCCCGAGCGATTGCTGCGCGCATTGCAGGTCGACATCGATCCCGACTATGTGGTCGCGGAGTATCGGCGCATGTATCCGCAATACACGCCGACGGAAGTATTTTTCGCGGCGACGACAGCGGGACGTTCCTGGCGTGGCGCGATCATCGAGGCGGAATTGCGCGCTCAGCAAGGCGCGCCGGTTTACGCTTACCAGCTCGACTATCGATCGCCGCTCGACGGTGGCCGCTACGGCGCGATGCATACGATGGATATCCCGCTCGTGTTCGACAACATCGCGCAGCCGGGCTCGCTCACTGGAACCGATGCAGCGGCGCAGAAGGTTGCCGATCGCATGAGCGACGCATTCGTTGCATTCGCGCGCAGTGGCGATCCGAATCACGCCGGGCTGCCGCAGTGGCGGCCGTACGATCTGAGCACGCGGGCGACGATGCTGTTCGACGTCGAAGCGAAACTCGCAGAAGACCCGCGCGGCGGCGAGCGCCGCTTGTTCGCGCAGGTGCCGTACATTCAGCGCGGGACATATTGATATGAGGCCGACGACCAAGCTGCGCGTGGCGCGACCGACCGACGATCTGGAAGCGGTCGCGAAGTTTTATCGCGACGGGCTCGGCTTCGTCGAGTTGTATCGCTTCGTGGACCACGACGGTTTCGATGGCGTGATGCTCGGACAGCCCGGCGCGCCGTATCACCTGGAGTTCACGCGCGCGCACGGTCATCGTGCGGGCAGAGCGCCGACTCAGGACAATCTGCTGGTGTTCTATCTGCCCGACGCGGCTGAATGGCAGGCTGCAGTTTCTCGCTTCAAGCGCGCGGGCTACGAGCCGGTGCCGGCATTCAATCCCTACTGGGATCGGCTCGGCGTCACGTTCGAAGATCCTGACGGTTATCGCCTCGTGCTTCAGCGCGACGCCTGGGAGTCCTGAGCATGGCCGTCCACAGCGCAATCGCGCGCAATTTTGCAGAAGCGAGCGAGAACAAGATTCACAGCGACGACATCGCGAAGCGCTTCGGCTTCACCGGAGCGCTGGTGCCTGGAGTCACCGTGTTCGGCCATCTCGCATGGCCGCTGACACAGCGATTCGGCGAGCGCTGGCTGCGCGGCAGCTGGGTGACGACGCGCTTCGTCAAACCCGCCTACCACGGTGAAACGATCTCGGTGACGGATCGCGAGACGGGCACCGAAACTCTCGCTGTGGAATGCACGAACAGCGCGGGGGTGTTGCTCGCGACGCTGGAGTGCAGGATCGAAGCGAATCAGCCGGCGGTGGATTCACACGCGCACGTGTCGGGTCCGACCGAGCCGGATGCGCGCGTCGAGATCACCTGGGACACCGTCCACGTCGACGAGCCGTTCGCACGCTATGTGTGGAAGCCGGATGACGCGCTCAATCGTGAGTACGCCGCGCGCGTGGACGATGACACGCAGCTGTTTCAGCAGGGAACGCTGCATCCGCATGCGATCTTGTCGCAGGCGAACCAGGTGCTGGTGCGGCGATTCGTGATGCCGGCGTGGATACACACCGGCTCGGAGCTGCGTCTGCGGAAGCTACTGCGCGTCGGGGACGAGATCGAAGTGCGCGCGGTGCCGCTCGAGAGGTGGGAGCGGAAGGGACATCAGTTCATCAAGCTGTACGTGGCGTATGTCGTGCGTGGCGAGGTCGCCGCGGAGATTTTCCACACGGCGATCTTTCGTGTGGCGACCCGCTCAGACTGAAGCGAGCGGGCTCGACACCCATTCCATTTCGTAGCCGAGGCTCTGACCCGTCACCGGATCGACGATCGGCTTGCCGCGTTTGAACGAGCCGGTCTGGATCGACCAGTGGCCCGGTTCGCTTTCCGGCTTGGTGGATTGCAGCGAGATGTGGCCGCTCTCTTCACGGACCAGCACGCGGGCCGCATCGTCGACCAGCAGCCACCCGAAGACTTCGCATTTCGTCGCCATCTGCTTCGTACCTGTGATGAGACTTTGCCTGTGGCGTTGCAACCCGCGTGCCACGCTGTCGTTGGTTGGAATAACAACGAGTTAGGCGCAGGCGCAGTTGACTTAAGGACTGACGCAGAATGTCACCTCGCGACGTCGCGGCGCGCAGCGTCAGAAGTCGACGCCGATTACAGACAGGTTTTTACGGGGCTTTGGCCGTGACTTTCAGCGTCACGCGATAGTCGGCCGGCGCGATTCGTTGCGTCGACTTCGGTGGCGGCAGCACCTCGAGCACGCTCACGACGAAGCCCTCGAGCGGCAGGTTCTGATTGCCCTTGATCGCGAGCTCTCGGGTGCGCCGGTCCTTGCGCACGGCGAGCCGCACGACGACTTCTCCCGCCCACAGGCAAGCGACATCGCTCGGACAGCGCGAGTCCGCGTCGATGCTGACGAACTTCACTTCGAGGTCCGCAGCGTCGAAGACGGCCGATTGTCCAGGCGCGAGCTGGATGGGTGCGTTCAGAGTGGCGGCTGAGCCGTCGCGCCCGCAGGCAGCGAGCGCGACGGCGATCAACATGGAGACCAGGTATCGACCGATCATGCCTCCAATCTTACTGCCGCGTGATCCGTACGTCGTCGATGCCTGCTTCCACCAGGCTCGCCGTTCCGGCATCAGCCGCTTCGATCAGCAGACGGATCGTCTGGCCGGCGAACGGCGTCAGGTTCGCGGAGGCCGCGGCCCACGCGCCATTGAGATTCGCCGCTGCGCCGATCCGCTGGAACACGACGCTGGTCGTGGTGCCAACCACGCTCACGCGCAGGAAGTCCGCGTTCGTCGCGTTCGAACCGTGCGCCAGGTACTGATTGAACGTCAGCGTCAGCGTGCCGGTCGACGGCAACGTGATTGCCGGCGAGCGGATCGAAGTGACACCGCCGTCGACGTCGTTCACGCCCGCGCTCGCACCCGCCAGGCGCGCCGTGACGAGATCGTTCACGCCGCTGGTCGTCGTGCCGAGCTGCTTCGCGCCGCCCGAGTTGGTGTCCTCAGGATTTCCGCGCTCCCACTGACCGGTCGTCGCGGTGTCCGTGCCGTTCGGATTCGTGGTCCAACCCTGATTGGTTTCGAAGTCGTCGCTGAACACGACCGTGCCGCCGCCACCCTGGCAGGACGCTGGAACTGCGAAGCCGTTGGTCGGCGTCGTGCTGTTGGCGCCGCCGCTCACAGCATTCGTGCCGAGTCCGAAGGCCGCGAACGCTTCCCACATCGGGCACACGTCTTCGCCGCCATGATTGTCGACGGCCGCCTGGATGATGCCGTCGCGAATCTGCGTGAAGGTCGGATTGCAGGCCGTGTTCTTCAAGCCTTCGACCACGTACAGCATCATGCGCTGATTGCCGGCGCTGCCGGCGGCGTTGAAGAAGTTCGGATCGAAGCCCCATTTGTTGACGAGCTTCCAATAGACCTCCCACGCTGCCTGCGCCCACACCGAGCCGACGCCGTGCGGCACAGCCATGCCATTGATGCTCGCGTACGTCCAGGTGTTGACCGCGGGATCCGTGCTGTAACGCTGCGTGCGGATACCCAGTCCCGACGTCGGTTGACCGAGCGCGTACGTGCCCATGCCGCGCGGATCGGTGCCGGCATCGCCGACTTCGGCCGTCTGCGCCAGCGCCCACCAGTCAGACAAGCCTTCGCCAGCCTGCTGACGATTGGTCAGGCAGTTGACGTTGGCGGGTCCGCCGATCAGGCGATTGGAAATGCCGTGGCCGTATTCGTGGAACACGATGCCGGCGTCGAGATCGCCGTCGCGGTCCGGGTTCGGGCTGGTCCAGATGAACATCTGCATGCGCGGACGCTGGCCATCCGGCGGCGTGCCGAAGTTCGCGTTGTTGGTGCCGGCGCCGTCCTGCGCTTCTGCCTGCACGGAATCGTTGCCGAGTCCGCCGCGGCCGTAGTTGTTGACCTGGAAGTTGCCGCCGGCTTCGTCGAAGCCGTACTGGTACTGCACGTCGTGGATGAAGTTGTTCAAGTAGAACAGGTTGGTCACCGCCGCCGGGCGATACGCGCTCGGTGCCTGCGTCAGGTTCAGCGGGAAGTCGAAGCTGAGCGCGCTGCCGCCGCTCGGACTGGAACCCGCGTCCGGAGAATTGTTCGCATCGACGTCGGTGTAGGCCTGCACGTTGTTGCCCTGGGTCGTGGTGAACTCGGCCCCGGCAACGCCATTCGTGTCATGCCAGCCGAAAGGTGATGCGGTCGTGTTGGCTGGATTCACGACCAGGACGCGGCCGTCCGAGGGCGGCAGCGGGCTCGTATGGTTCGGACTTTCGGCCGGGTTGCGGTACACGCGGTACTGGTCGCCGGCGACCCAGTCGAAGCGCGTCCATACCTGGCCGCTGTTGGCGTCGACCGTGTAGTCCCAGGAATGCTCTTGATCGAGCGTGTGGATCTGGAAATTCCAGACCAGGCGCGCTTCGCCCTGGCGAATGGGCAGCAGCATCAGCTTGCCGGCGATCGGCCTGAGCGACATGCCAGCCTGCGGGACGCTGGTTTCCTGCTGCACGCCGCGCGGCGTTTGCAGTGCCTGCAGCTGTGCCGGCGCTGCGATCCCGGAGAATTGCGCGGCCGAGTTGACCGCGGCGGGCAGTTGCATCCGCGGCGACAACGAGCTGACTGCGCGCGCGATGCCCGGCAGGAAGGAATTGTTGACGCTGATGACGCGGCCGTCGCGATTCACGTTGATATGCAGCTGCGCGTTGTACACGGGAATGCCGCGATACCGCTGCTGCAGATAGACGTGCGTGGCGCCGGTCACTTTCGAATAGACGACGTCGGTGACTGCATAGCCCTGCAGATCGGCCGCTTCCAGGCCGAGTGCCGCGAGGTTGGTGCGCACGAAGTTCATCGCGAGCGTCATCGGTGCGCCGCTCGCCTTGTCGGTGAGATAACCGCTCTGGCTGGTGAGCGCGCTCACCGCGCCGGTGGCGGCATCCGCTTCGACCTGTGCCTCCTCGAGATTGGCGGCGAACGCTTTGCTCGCCGGCGCTGGCAAGACACGTTGCGAAGCTATGAATGCCGCGTTGTAGTCGATGCGCGCGTCGTAGTGACGCTCGTCATCGGTGACGCCTTGTGATGCGGCAGCCGAGCTCCACAACAAGGCTAAAGCGAACGAGAACGAAGCAGTGAACGCAACAGATCGACTCATGATGGCGCTCCTTCTTGTTTTCGCGAATTACCCCGTGTCTTCGCGAACTCCCCCGCAGACGGAGCGTCGGTTTAGCACTTCCAATTGCATTGTCAACGTGAAGGCGCGTAGTCCTTTCCCCGTGCTGCTCGTGCACATGCGCGTGCGCGCGCGGAATCGTCGTGACGTCCACGGCCACGATTGATTCCCTCACAGCCGCGCGAAAAAATCCGGCGCGCGCGGGCGTGCGCGAGCGCGAGTGTCAGGCTTTGGGTTGTTCCCTGCCGCGGGCCACGCGGGCCACGCGCATTCGCGCGAATTTTTCTGCCGATATTGCCGGTTGCACGCAGCGACGGCGCCTGAGGTATCCTCAGGCCAGTATTTTCCAACCGGGATGATCATGACCGACGCGCTCGTCCAGCGCCTGGTCCACCTGCTCGAAGCGAGCGCGCCGGTCGACGGCGAGCGCCGGCGGCAGCTTTCCGACTTGTATCAGGTTCATTGGCAGGGGCTGTGCGGCTACGTCCGGGCCCAGTTCGGGCCCGGCCCGCCGGAGCCGGAAGACGTCGCGCAGTCCGCCTTCATCCGCTTCGCGGCCGCCGATCCGCAGCACATCCACAATCCGCGCGCCTTTCTCTATGCCACCGCGCGCAACCTGGTCATCGATCATCACCGGCGTGAGCAGCGGGTCGTGGCGCACGAGCAGTCGGAGCAGTCGGCGGAGGATCGGGTGTACGAATTGTCGCCCGAGAACGTCTTATTGCAGGCCGAGCGGTTCCGTATCCTGGCGCAGGCGCTGGAACGCATGCCGCTGAAGCGACGGCGACTGGTGCTGCTGAATCGCTTCGAGGGCCTGAGCTACGCAGAGATCGGAGAGCAGTTCGGCATGTCAGCCGAGAACGTACGCAAACACATCGAGCGGACCCTGGCGGAGTGCCTGCGAGCGCTGCGTGAGTAAGGTGCACGACCAAGCGGCGGCCTGGGTGGCGCGTCTCGAAGGACGGACGCCTGCCGCAGATGAGCGTGCGCAATTCAATGATTGGATCGCCGGCAGCCCGGCGCATGCCGCGGCCTACGAGGAAGCGCTGCGGACCTGGCATGATCTCGCCGCGATGCGCGACCGGAAGCAGTACCGGGCGCTGCTCGGCAAACCGACGCTGCGAGAGCGGATAGTCACCGGCGTGCCCGGACCGCGGTGGTTCGCTGCAGCGGCTGGCATCGCCGCTGTCGCTGCGTTCGCGTGGCTGGCGAGCTCCCTCGATTTGCTGCCTTTCATGCATCGGCCGACGCAAGTTGCGACGCAGATGGCCGAGGTACGCGAGACCACACTGCCTGATGGGACGCGCGTAGTGCTGGGTGCGCAGTCGCAGCTCAGCTTCGACGTCACGAAGAACGAGCGTCGCGCGACTGTTGTCGGCGGCGATGCGTACTTCGCAGTCGCGCACGACACCGCTCGGCCTTTCACGGTGTCGATCGATGATGTTCAGGTCCGCGTCGTTGGTACTCAGTTCGAGATTCGCCGCCGCAGCGGTGAAGTGAGCGTTGCCGTCGAAGAAGGAACCGTCGACGTGTCGCGCACCGATGCGGGCGCCGTGCGGCTGCATCGCGGCGAAGCCGTAACTGCCGGCGAAAGTGCACAGCTCAGCGTGCATGCGATAGAGCCTGGTGATATTGCCGCGTGGCGTTCCGGCCGACTCCTCTACGACAACGCCGAGCTGCGCGACGTCGTCGCGGACGCGAACCGGTATGCGCGCAGCCACATCGTCATCGCCGATGCGCAGCTGGAGAGCTTGCGAGTCACGACGTCGTTCCGCACGTCGCAGGTCGAAGGAATGATCGAGACGCTGGAGGCCGTGCTGCCGCTGGTTGCCGAGCGGCAGGCTGGCGGTCAGATCGTGTTGCGCGCACGCCCGTAGCCGGCGAGGCGTCGCATGCGCCTGACGATCCGAGTTGTCGTCGCTGCCGTCGCAACGTTCCTCGTGGCCAGCGCGTCGGCGGGCGAGACCTCGCCCGCGCAATCGCCCCGGAGTTTCCAGATCGCGGCCCAGCCGTTGTCGCGGGCTCTGCTGGAGTTCTCGCGGCAGGCCGATCTGATCGTCACGGCGCCAGCGGAGCTCGTGGGCGACAAGCAGGCGCCGGAAGTTCACGGCCAGCTCACGCCTGCGGCGGCGCTATCCCAGTTGCTGCGCGGCTCAGGGCTGGAAGCTTCCTTCACGGCGTCGGGTGCAGTGACGATCGACAAGGCGCGTCGCGTCGCGCGTCACCGAACGCGGACGGTGAGTGTGGTAGCGAGCGCAGCCGAGCCGGGAGGCGATGTGCTCATCGAGGAAGTCCTGGTCACGGCGCAGAAGCGAACCGAGAACGTGCAGGACGTGCCCGCTTCGGTCAGCGTCTTCGACAGTGGGCGCGTCCAGCAACTCCACGCGACGACGATCCTCGACTACGCCGCATACATTCCTGGCTTGAACGTCAGCAGCGGCGGCAGCCCCGGGCAAACGATGATCACATTGCGCGGGATCGCGCCCGTAGGGCCGGGCGCGGTCGTCGGCTACTACATCGACGATACGCCGCTCGGTTCGAGCTCCAACTACGGCGGCGCGCGCGAGTTCGGTCTCGATCTGATGCCTTACGACGTGGACCACATCGAAGTGTTGCGGGGTCCGCAGGGCACGCTGTATGGCGCCGGCGCGATGGGCGGCCTGCTCAAGTACGTGCTGCGGCGTCCGAGCACGAGCGACTTCGGAGGCTGGGCCGGCGTCGAGACTTTCGGCATTTCCTCTGCGGAGGATTTCGGTTGGGGCATGCGCGCCGGCGCGAACGTGCCGCTGGCCGCGGATCGCGTCGGCGTGTGGGGCAGCTATTTCGAGCAGCAAACGCCGGGCTATATCGACAACGCCTACACCGGCGCCAAGGACGAGAACGATCTCGGTCAGCGTGGCGGACGTCTCGCCTTGCTGTGGCAGATCAACGATGCCATTTCGTTGCAGCTCAGCGGCCTGTGGCAGCGAATCGATTCGCGCAACGATGCCACCGTCGCGCTGACGCTCACTGGCCTGGATCCGCCCACCGGATTCCCGAGCTACGGCGAGCTCACGAGCTTTCATCCGTTGCCGCAGCCTTTCACGCAGAGCATCGATCACTATTCGGCGACGCTCGATTGGGATCTCGGTTGGGCGAAGCTGCTGTCGGCGAGCAGCTATTCGCACACGCACACCCATCATCTGCAGGACGCGTCGTTTCTGTTCGGCGGCGTCACCGGAGGCTTCTCGCCGTTTCACATCGAGCTGGATCTGCGCAAGCGCACGCAGGAATTCCGCCTGGTCTCGCCGGACGGTGGTGCGCTCGAGTGGCTGGTCGGCGCGTTCTATACGAACGAAGACGGCGAGCAGGTACGCAATGTCTACGCGCTCGACGCCGCGGGCCAGCCGCTACCGCAATTGCCGACGCGCTTCCTGTTCGTCGAGTTTCCCTCGCAGTACGAGGAGATCGCAGGTTTCGGCTCAGCAACGTTGCAGGTGACGCAGTACTTCGACGTGACCGCAGGACTGCGCTGGGCCCGCAATCGCCAGCGCTTCGGACAGATCAGCGGCGGGTTGGAATCGGTGATCGGTCCGCCCGCCAACATTTCCGGCACTTCGGCCGAAGACGTACTCACGTACAGTCTGAGTCCGCGCTGGCGGGTGGGCGACGACACGATGCTGTACGCACGCGTTGCCAGCGGTTATCGGCCCGGTGGTCCCAACCCGCGCGCGCTCGGTCTGCCGGCAGTCACCGAGGCAGACAAGCTCACGAACTACGAGCTCGGGCTCAAGACGCAATTGGCGGGCGGCCGCGCATTACTCAACGCTGCCGTATTCCGCATCGACTGGCGCGACATTCAACAGGCAGTGACACTCGGCGGCATCGGCAGCACCGGCAATACCGGCAATGCCGTGAGCAAAGGATTGGAGCTCGAGGCGACGTACCTGCCGATCGACCGCTTGCGCATCGGCTTGAACGCCGCCTACACCGACTCGCGGCTGACTGCGCCGGAGGAGGGGATCGCTGCTGCCAGGCTCGGCAACACGCCGCGCTGGGGTGTCTCCGTACTGCTCGACTATGAGCTGGCGCTGGCGAATCGCTGGAGCGCCCACGTGGGCGGCGGTTGGCGCTACGTGGGCGAGCAAGGCACGGCGATCGCCGCTCAGCTTGGTGCCGACAATTCGTATGTGCTGCCGCCTTACGGCGCGCTGGATCTGTCTGCAGACCTGACGCGCGGCAACTGGATGATCCGACTCTTCGCACGCAACGTCACCGATCGACGTGCCTACCTCGGCGGCAGTCTGGCCGTCGACTCTGCCAACGTCCCGTACGGCATCGACGCCAACGTCCTGCAGCCGCGCACGCTCGGAATCAGCGTCGACGTCGGTTTCTAGCTCTGGCCGCAGCCGGCGAAAACCGGCACAATTAGAAAAATTTGTCCGGATTGGGCTCCCCGGTCGTCTTCCGCGTACGACGACCACAAAAGGGGGAAACCGTCATGACGAATTCGATCCGTTCCGCCCGGCGCAGCGCGCTGACGGCGGCCGCCGGCCTGCTCGGGCTCGGCGCCGCTGCGACTGCTACGGCCCAGACTTCGACCAACGTAGCGGCGCTCGAGGAAGTAGTGGTTACGGCGCAGAAGTTCGAGCAGAAGCTGAGCGAGACGCCGCTGTCCGTGACAGCGATCTCCGCTCGCAATCTCGAAGCGCTCGGCGCCACGCAATTCCGCGACTTCGCGAACAGCGTTCCCAGCCTGACCTTCACGACCAGCGGCGTGGGCTCGACGCAGGTGAATCTGCGAGGCATCACGACCGGTAACAACATCTCGCCGACCGTCGGCATCTACGTGGACGAGGTGCCCTACGGATCGAGCACGCCGTTCGCCTCGGGCGCGCAGCTTGCGCTCGACGTGGGGCTGTTCGACGTATCGCGCATCGAGGTCCTGCGTGGGCCGCAAGGCACGCTCTATGGCGCCAGTACGATGGGCGGCTTGCTCAAGTACGTGAGCGTCGTGCCGGATACGACTGCGTTCGCCGCTACTGCGCGCGCGGGGGTTGTCAGCACGTCTGGCGGTGGCGTTGGTTACGACGCCGCAGCAGCAGTGAACGCTCCGCTCGCGGACGACAAAGCCGCGCTTCGCGTCAGCGGCTTTTACACGCATGACGGCGGCTTCATCGACAATCTCACGAACGGTCACGACGACGTCAACGAAGCCGAGGTGTACGGCGGACGCGCCGATCTGCTCTTCAAGCCCGCCGACAAGCTGACGCTGCGCGTCGCCGCGTTCGCTCAAGACATCACTCGCGACGGCACTGCTGCCGCGGATTTCGGCCTGGCGACCGGCGAGCCGATCGACGGCGATCTCGACCAGCGTCGCTTGCGCGCCGAGCCGTTCGACCAGCAATTTCGCCTGGCCAGCGGCACGCTCGATTATGAGTTCGAAGGCGCTACGCTCACTTCCATCACCAGCTATCAGACCGTGCGCAGCAACGCGACCACCGACGTCTCGGCGTTCTTCGTGCCGGCACTCGGGGCAGGGGGGATCGTTCTCGGTTCCGTCGACGTGTTCAAGAAGAACGAGACGGACAAGTTCACGCAGGAGCTGCGGCTCGCAGCCACGGGCCCGCGCCTGGACTGGACGATCGGTGCGTTCTACACCGACGAGGACAGCGATCAGTTCCAGAAACTCAACGCGTCCACGCCGGACGGCGCAGTATTTCCCGTGAACCTGCTGACCGTGGAGCTGCCGAGCACCTTCGAGGAGTACGCAGGGTTCGGCACGTTGACCTGGCACGCCACGGACAAGCTCGACTTCACCGGCGGGCTGCGCTACGCGCACAACTCGCAGACGTTCGAGCAGATCGGCTCGGGAGCGCTGGTGTTCTCAGTGCCGGAGCGCGACGACAGCGACAGCATCCTCACGTATCTCGCGACGATTCGCTATCGCGCGAGCGACAACCTGATGTCGTACGTGCGCTATGCGACCGGCTATCGGCCCGGCGGCCCGAACATCGTGGTCAACGATCTGAACGGTCAGCCGCTGGCGAGTCCGACGTTCGGCGCCGATGAGCTGCGCAGCTATGAAGCCGGCATCAAGACGACTACGTCCGATGGCAGCTTTGGCGTGGACGCCGCGGTCTACTTCATCAAGTGGGATGACCTGCAGATCAACGCCGTGCGCAACGGTCTCGGCGTCGTCGCCAACGCGGCTGCCGCCGAGAGCAAAGGTGCCGAGCTGACGCTGACATGGGTGCCCGTCCCGCAGCTGGCGTTGGTCGGCGCGTTCGCTTACATCGACGCTGAGCTGAGCGAGGACGCGCCCGACCTGGGCGGGCTGGAAGGCGATCGGCTCCCCGACACACCGGACTTCACGGGCTCGCTTGCGGCTGACTACAGCTTCGAGCTCGGCGGGCGCGAGGCCTTCCTCGGCACGACCGTACGGCACGTGACCGATCGTGTCTCCAGTTACGACGCGAGTGCGGGCGTTCCGCAGTATGAGCTGCCCGAGTACACGACGGTGGATTTCCGCACGGGAATTCAGCTCGGCGCGGCGCGTCTGCAGCTCTACTTGAAAAATGCCTTCGACGAGCGCGGCCAGCTGTCGGCGACGACAGGCTTTTCTGCGCTCGGCGGGCCGGCCTGGGTGAGCCTGGTCCAGCCGCGGACGATCGGGCTCAACTTCATCACGCAGTTCTGAACAGTGCGATTCAGTACCGCCCAACCGCTGTCCTGGCCGCTCGTCATCGCTGGCGAGCGGCCCGGGGCGGCTCCTTTACACTGTCCGCAACAACTCCAAGAGAGCCCTCCATGCAGAAAACTCCGCAAGCGTTGACCCGTCGGCGCATGTTGCAGGCTGCAGTCGCGACTGGCGTCGCGACCTTCGGTCTGCCGATGCTGAACATCGGCCGTTATCGCGCGTTCGGCGCGAATGCGCCGCGCTACTCGGCCCGTGCCATGAAGATCGTCGAGCGCACGCTCGTGATCGACATGCTGGCGCCGTTGAAGATCGACTTCAAACCCGAAGCGTACGCGGGGGCGATCAGCGAGCAGACTGCCGCCGACTTTCGCGCCAGCGGCATCACCGCTTTTCACAACTCGATCGGCACCGGTGGGCCGAGCGCTGTCGAGGAGACGCTGCAGTTCATCGCGGCCTGGCAGGGTTACGCGGGCCGCAACTCGCACGTGTTCTCGCTGGTCGGCACGGCGGCGGATCTCGACCTCGCCAAGAAGGACCGCAAGATTGCCGTCATCATGGGCGTGCAGAATGCCGAGCACTTCCGCGAGCCCGCCGACGTCAAGAGGTTCTACCAGCTGGGGCAGCGCTGCGCGCAGCTCACTTATAACAGCCAGAACCTGCTCGGCTCCGGCAGCACCGACCGCGTCGACGGCGGTGTCAGCGATTTCGGCGAGGCGATCATCAAGGCGATGAACGAGGTGGGCATGCTGGTCGACGTTTCGCATTGCGGCGACCGCACGACGCTGGATGCCATCGAGCTGTCGCCGAAGCCGATCGCGATCACGCATTCGAACTGCCGCGCGCTCAACAATCATCCGCGGCTCAAGACCGACGAGGCGATCCGCAAGCTCGCGGCGAAGGGCGGCGTGATGGGCATCACCGGCGTGCGCATGTTCGTGAAGGACAAGGAGCCGACCACGATCGAAGACATCGTCGATCACATCGATCACGTGGTGAAGCTGGTCGGCATCGAGCACGTCGGCATCGGCTCGGATTCCGACCTGAACGGCTACGACGACATGCCGCCGGATCAGTACAAGCAGCTCAAGGAGTCGTACAAGGCGAGCTACGGCTTCCGCGACAAGATCGACATCGAAGGCTTCGATCATCCGCGCAAGACCTTCGACCTGACCGAAGCGCTGCTGCGTCGCGGCTATTCCGACGAGAACATCGGCGCGATCCTCGGCGGCAATTTCCGGCGCCTGCTTGGCGCCACCTGGATCTGACGGGGAGTCCGAGCGTGCAGTTGCCGCAGCCGTACCTGTTGTTCCTCGGCGATGTGACCGAGCCGACGTATGCCAAGACGGCATTCGGTCTGCGCGACTGGGCGCGCGAGCGCTGCGTCGGCGAGTGGTCTTGCTCGGACAGTACGGTGACGCTCGGGCTGCCGAGATTGAGTCCTGCGCAGGCCCGCGCGTCCGGCGCACGCGCGATGGTGATCGGCGTTGCGAACGTCGGCGGCAAGATCGTCGACAGTTGGTTGCCGCATCTGCTCGGAGCGCTGGAGGCAGGACTCGACGTCGTGAGCGGCATGCATGCGCGACTCGCAGACACACCGGCGTTGAAGGCAGCGGCCGATCGACATCGACGGCGGTTGATCGATGTGAGAACGCCGCCGAGCAACATCCCGATCGCGAGCGGCCGCAAGCGCACGGGGAAACGGTTGCTCACAGTGGGCACGGACTGTGCGCTCGGGAAAAAGTACACCGCGCTCACGATTGCGCGCGCGATGAAGGCTCGCGGCGTCGATGCGGAATTTCGCGCGACCGGTCAGACCGGAATCATGATCGCGGGCGCCGGCATGCCGATGGATGCCGTGGTGTCGGACTTCGGGGCCGGCGCAGCCGAGATGCTGAGTCCGGACGCTGCTGCGGATCACTGGGATGTGATCGAAGGACAGGGTTCGCTGTCACATCCTTCTTATGCGGGCGTGTCGCTGGGCTTGTTACATGGGAGTCAGCCGGACGTGATCGTGGTGTGTCACGAGCCCGGACGGGACTACATCGTTGGACATCCGGACCTGCCGATCCCGAGTATCGAGTACACGATCGAATTGAATATCGCGCTCGGCCGGCGCACGAATCCCGCGATCCGCTGCGGCGGAGTCAGTCTCAACACTTCGCACCTTTCCGAAGCAGAAGCGCACCGCGTGATCGCGAGCGAGGCGCAACGGCTCGGGTTGCCGGTCGCGGATCCGGTGCGGGGCGGAGATGCGTTCGCAAGCCTGCTCGACAACTGCCTGCGAGGGTGATGTCGTGAAACAACTCAGCGTGCTGAGAATAGCGTCGATCTGTGCGCTGTTCCTTGCAGGCGCGTGCGTCGCCGCGCCGCCTGCCGATCTGGATCGCTACGCGCAGCGCACACTCCAAACGTTTAACGTGCCGGGCATGACGGTTGCGATCGTCGAGCAGGGGCGGCCGAGTGAGATCCGCAGCTACGGCGTCCGCAAGCTGGGCGAGCCCGCGAAAGTGGATGAGCACACGCTGTTCGCGATCGGCTCGACGACCAAGGCCTTCACGACGGCGTTGCTCGCGATGCTGGTGGACGAAGGCAAGCTGACGTGGGACACGAAGGTCGCCGACGTCCTGCCCGGCTTCAAGATGTACGACCCGTACGTCTCGAGCGAGATGACCGTACGCGACATCGTTACGCATCGCAGCGGTTTAGGTCCCGGCGCGGGTGACTTGTTGTTCTTTCCCCCGACGAGCTTCACTCGCGCCGAGATCATTCACAAGCTGCGCTTCATCAAGCCGGTGACCAGCTTTCGCAGCGGCTTCGCCTACGACAACCTGCTGTACATCGTCGCGGGCGAGGTGATCGCGACGATCGAGAAGTCGAGCTGGGAGGATGTCGTGCGCAAGCGCATCCTCGTGCCGCTGCAGATGGCTGAGACCACGGCGACATCGGCGCTGCCGGCGGGCGCGAATCGAGCGTGGCCGCATGCGCGAGTCTCGACGGACGTGCGTGGACTCGGGCCGATGAGTGCGCTCTCCGAAGTCACGACAGTTGACGTTGCGGCGGCGGCTGGTGCGCTGAACTCGAATGGCGCCGAGATCGCGCGTTGGCTGGAGCTGCAACTCAACAGCGGTCAGGACGCGAAGAGCAAGACGAGACTGTTCAGCGAAGCTCAGGCGCGCGAAATGTGGACTCCGCAGACGTTGTTGCCCGCGTCGCCTCCGATCCCGCGGCTCGAACTGGCGCGCGCACACTTTCGCGCGTACGCGCTAGGCTGGAACGTCAGCGAGTATCGCGGGCAGATGATCGTGTCCCATGCGGGCGGCGTGCCGGGCATGGTCACGCTGTTTACGATCGTGCCTGAGAAGCACGTCGCGTTCGCGCTGTTCACGAATGCGGAAGAGCCGGGTGCGTTGTCGTCGATGCAGTTCCGCTTGCTCGATCACTATTTGGGATTGAAGAGTCCGGATTGGATTACTGCGCTGAACGAAACGTTCAAGGAGCGATTGGGGAAAGCGCAGGAGCAACTGGCGGCAAGCAAGGAGGGCAAGGTGGAGCAGGGCAGCAAAGGACCGTCGCTGCCGATGGAGAAATACGCCGGACGTTATCGCGATGCCTGGTATGGCACGATGACGATCGAGCTTGCTGCTGATGGAATGAACATCCGCTTCGACTACACACCTTCGATGACGGGGAAGCTCGAGCACGTGCGCTACGACACATTTCGTACGCGCTGGACCGATCGCAACATCGAGGATGCGTACGTGACGTTTGCGCTGAATCCTGCTGGGTCGATCGAGCGCGTGTCGATGCAGGCGATTTCGCCGTTGGCGGATTTCAGTTACGACTACCAGGATCTGCGCTTCGTACCCGAGCTCTCGGCAGCACCCTGAAAGCTGCAATCTCTGCAGTGCAGGAAGGCCCTACCTGAGTCCCTCCCATACATATATAAGGGGCGCTTGCGGGGCTGAACGAACCCAATCGGGCGGTCATTCTCGCTATACGGGGGGAAGGCATGAAGACTTTCCTCGCCACCGTGGCTGCCGCGATGATCGCCTGGAATGCGATCCCCGCCCTGGCGAACACGATAGCTGGCGAAGACTTACGCTCTTTCATAATCGAGTCGCGGAGCCTGGCGGAGGCCCTTGATCAGTGGGCCAAGCAGAGCGGCCTTCAGCTCTTCGTGCGGGATTGGGAACTGGCAAAGCGGCTGCCTGCGCCCAGGGTGCAGGGAAAGTTCAGCGCGCGCGCCGCCCTCGAAAAGCTGCTCAAAGATAGTCCGATGACGTGGGCGCCGCTCGGCGAGCGCAGTGTAGTGGTACGCGAGAAGCCGCCAGCGGCTCCGCGCGAGCAGACGGTGGCCATCAGCAGACCCTCGCGCCCCGCAGAGGAACATGATGCCAGGTCGCGTTACCCGCCCGAAGAAATCATCGTTACCGCACAGCGGCGCGAGGAGCGCCTCCAGGACGTCCCGATCTCGCTTTCCGTCGTCGGCGGGCCGACGCTGGACAAGTCGACCGCGGAGGGCGTCATAGAGGTGCTTACGCAGGTCCCCGGCGTCAGCGGCACGGCGGCAGTGCAGGGCAGCGGGACGCAGCTCACTGTTCGCGGCGTAACGGCGGCCGCTGCGCTGTTCAGCGGTTCCAGTCCGATTGCCTACTATCTTGATTCGATCCCTTTCGGCTTCGTGAAATCGGCCATCGCGCCAGATTCGAGTACCTACGACCTCGACCGGGTCGAGGTGCTGCGCGGTCCGCAGGGAACGCTCTACGGTGCCAGCGCGCTGAATGGCGTGATGCGGGTTCTTACGAAGAACGCGGATCTGGAGGAACTCGAGTTCAAGGCCCGCACGGCAATCTCTTCGACCGAGGACGGTGGCCAGAACTACCGCGGCGACGTCGCCCTCAACATTCCGCTGGTCGAAGGGAAACTGGCGGCGCGCGCGGTCGTGGGCTTCCAGGATTTCGACGGCTGGATCGACAAGCCTGACCAGAAGGACTTCAACGACGCGCGCATCCGCACTCTGCGCATGAAGCTGAACGCACAGCCCGACGATCGGCTCTCGCTCGGCCTTTCCGCCTGGCTTTCGCGGGGTGATTACGGCGGCCCTTCGCGCGGCGACGACGATCGTCGCAATCCGTTCAGCGCGAGTGAAGCAATCGACACCGACTTTGACGCGTATCGCTGTACCGTCGGCTACGATTTCGACGCGTTCTCCGTGACCAACGCGATCAGCCGGCTGGACTATGGGACCGGCGGCTATTCGGATTTTCCAGGGGCGCTGGTGTTTTCCGAGCTCGAATCGGATGTGTTCACCGAGGAGCTGACTGCCAGCTCGCATCCGGAGGGTCCGTGGCGGTGGTCGATCGGCGGTGCCTATCGGGAGGTCGACGATCGCACGTTCCAGTATTTTGCCGCCGTGCCGGGCGGGGCGCAGATCAATCCGTACGAGTGGCTCGATCGTTCGCACTCGAGCGCCGTGTTCGGCGAAGTGACACGCGCGCTCGCCCCTGGCAAGTTCGAGTTGACGGCAGGCCTGCGCTATTTCGAGGACGAGCTGCGAAGCCAGGAGGGTGTGCCGGCAGCGGTGCCCGCCCAGCGCGTCAATCCGCAGTTCCAGGCGACCACGCCGCGTCTGATCCTGACCTGGCACGCCACACGGCAAAACACGCTGTACGCTTCGTATGGCGAGGGATTTCGCAGCGGCTTCGATCAGTTCCTGTTGGCACGCAGACTGTTGAACTTCCCTCCGGTGAAGCCCGATACGCTGCGGAATTACGAAATCGGAGTGAAGGGGAACGCCATGCAGGGGAGCGTGAGCTACGAGGCGGCGCTCTATTACATCAACTGGAACGACGTGCAACAGTCACTCGCGGTCGTCGTGGAAGGTGTGCCGCGCGCAGCCAACATGAACGGCGGCTCAGCCAGTGGCATGGGTCTCGACTTCGGCATCGCCGTCAGGCCTGCCGTCGGTCTCGAGCTCGCCGCCAACATAAGTTGGAACGACCTGACCTTCGATTCCGACGTGTTCTCGGGGGGCGAACTGCTGTTTGCCAGCGGCGAGCGGCTCAACAGCTCGCCGGAGTGGACTGCCAACGCATCGGCGAGCTATCGCTTTCCGCTCGGCGACAGCGGCTTCGAGGGCTTGCTCTCGGGATCCGCCAGTTACACTTCCGAGCAGAAATTCGTAACGCTGCTCGACGGTCGCTACAGCACGGTCGGCGACACCATCCTCATCGGGCACGCAAGTTTCGCAGTGCGTGCGCCGAGCCGCTGGACCGCGAGCCTGTTCGTCGACAATGTCGGCGACGAAAACGGCTCGGCGATCCGCAGCCCGCTCGGCGTTCCCGCGTGGTCGACGCGCGTGCGTCCTCGGACGATGGGTCTGCAGCTCGACTTCAGCTTCTGACCCTGCGGGTTCTGTCCTAGGCCAGCGCCTTGCCGAACAGCGCCAGCAATCTGCTCCAGGCTTTCTCTGCCTGCGCTTCGTTGTATACCTGGGAGTCAGGTGGGCACCAGCCGTGCAGCGTGCCTTCGTACACTTCGATCTCCGCCGGCAGATTCGCCTTGGCGAAAGTTTCGCGCAGCACATTCTTCGCGTCGGGCTGCTTCTCGTCATCGTTCGCCGCAATCGCGAACAGGTATGACGCCTTCATCTTCGGCACCAGCAGATGCGGACTGTCGGGTTTATCAGTGACCAGTCCGCCGCCATGGAACGACGCACCGGCACCGACCCGATTCGGAATCGCAGCAGCAGTGCGCATCGTGAGCGGTCCGCCCATGCAGTAGCCCATCGTTCCCATTTTCTTCTTCTTGTCGACGGACGATTGCTTGTCGAGCCAGGCGATGAACGTTTTCGCGTCCGTGTCCGCAGTGTCCTTGTTCAGTGTGCCAGCGAGTTGCATGAGCGCGGCACGTACAGTCGGATCCTGAAAGCTCGCACCTTCAGCAGCGACCGGTGCCTTCTTCGTCCGATAGAACGGATTGACGACCAGCACCGAGTAACCGGATTCCGCCAGCCGCTTGCCCATCTTCCGGAACGCGGGACGCAGTCCGAAGATGTCCGGCCAGATCAGCACGCCCGGATGTTTGCCGTCTGCCGGATGCACGAAATACGCATCGCACGTCCCGTCCGGCGTCTTGATCTCAACTTCCGACTCTTTCACATCCGCTGCATTCGCCAGCTTCGGCAGCATGAACATCAAACTGGTGCCCACGGTCATTGCACCGAACTGCCGGCGCGAGAGCTCGGCACGGCGCTGGAATTCGAGCATGTCGTCGATCGAGTCGTTATCGCACATGGTTGCCTCGCAGCGTTTCTGGAGTTTTGGGCGGCGTGTGGGCGTCCGCCGGCGCAACATGCTACTCCTGAGCGAGGCGCAACTGCCCCTCGCTCTGTAAAGAATCGCAAGCCGTAACTTTTTTGCAGAAATTGCGCGAGGTTGGCTCGCTCAGCACGCCGCGTCGCCCCTGGCCTCTGCAATGCAGATAGTTGTCGTGGTCGAGAACGGCAACGCCCCATCATCCTGAAACGACGTCTCTGCAAACATCGCCGTGTATCCCTCAGCAGCCCTCGCGGCCGAGCACGCATATCCATCGCTGCCTTTCGCACACTGGCGCGCCGTCCACTTCGCGTCGCGGAAATCCTTCGTCGGAGCCTGCGCGCTCCACACCAACACCTTCCTTGCCTCTCGATCTGCCTTGACCTGAACCTTCAGCTCACCCGGCGTCGAGGCGAACGACCACGTCGTCTCCGGCATGGGCTTTCCCGCCGCGGCGTAGCGATGCACAGCGCTCACGCTGCCGATCACGCGTTCCGCATCCCGCAACCCGTGCCCTTGGTTCGGCACATACAGCACGTGCTTCGGCGCGGGCAGCTCCGACCAGTAGAGCTGCAACGCATCGAGCGGCCAATAGCGATCGTTCGTGCTCAGCAGGATCATCTTCGGCCGCGTCAGTTGCTGTCGGTAGCTGAACGGATCCACCATCGACAGCAACTCCTGTCCGCGCTCGGTCTTCAACCGCGTCGGCAGGTCCAGCGCCGCGTAGTCGCGAATCTCTTCCGATACCTCGCCCCATGTCTCGCGCTGATGATCCATCTGCGCGCCCATGTTCAGTACGTCGATGACCATCGGCGCGACTGCCATCACGCGCTTGTCGACTGCCGCAGTCAGCCACGCGGTCCAGCCGCGTTTCGACGCACCCGAAACGGTGAACGACTCGATGGGTGCACCCCACTTCTCGCGCACGATGCTCTGCATCGCGTCCATGCCGCGCACGGTGCTCTTCACCATGGGCAGCAGCAGCGGCCAATCTTTCTCGCCGGTCTTCAGATACTGATCGAACGTGTAGGCGATCAGCGCATCTTCGGTGCGATCGAACATCGGTGCGAACGGAACCTGGCGCAGCACGCCGACCGGCGCGCCGATCGATTCGGCGAGTCGGGCGAACAGCAGCGCTTCGCTCGGTAGCTGAGTCCTGCCGCGCTCGTCCTCGTATTCCGGCTTCCAGCGTCCGCCATGCACGAACAGCAACGCATGGCGCTCGTCGCGTGCCATGTTCGCGGGCTTCAGCACGAACAGTTGATGCTTCCACGCGATGCCGCGCCACGTTTGCGAAGTCAACTGGTACTCGACGTACTCGGCCGTGCCGACCTTGCCGGAATCGACCTGGTGCCATTCGAGGCTCTTGTCAGGACGCGCGATGTAGCTCGCGAGCGCATCCGAGCGCGGATTGGCGCCGCCCGCGGTCGCGAGGGCGAGCGCGCAAGCGAGCGCGGCGCCCAGCACTACGGCGCAAGAGAGAACTCTTACCTTCGTCATCGTCGATCTTCGGAAAACCTGCCCCAGTGGCCGGCATCCTAACGGCACGCCTGCTGCCGCAACATCGGCAAAAGAACCACTGTGTACTTCGCAGTCGCGTCGCCTGTCGCGGTCAAGCGACGGCCTTGTCGGCCGACTCGATCAGATGTGCAATCGATGCACGCAGTCGATGATTCGGCACGGGCTTGTGCAGCAGCAGGAAACCGCTTTCCTGCGCTTCTTTCAAGCGATCCGCCGCGGTATCGCCGGTGATCAGCATCCCTGGAATCTCGTCGTTGTACTCGGAGCGCAGGCGCTCGATCGCGTCGATGCCGCTGGCGTTGTCGCGCAACCGGTAGTCGCTGATGATCAGCCGCGGCGCGGTGCGATGCGTCGCGATGCGCTCCAGCATCTCCTCGCACGAGCCGGCAGTGATCGCCTCGTAACCCCAGCTTTCCAGCAGGCTCTTCATCGCGATCTGAATCGCCATTTCGTCATCGATCACCAGAATCAAGCCGACGCCGTGCGCGAGGAACGGCGAGGGGAATTCGCCGGTCTGCGTCAGCGCGATGGCGGCAGCGTCCGCATACGGCGCGCTGATCTCGAACACGCTGCCATGCCCGATCTCGGAACGCACGATCAACGAGTGGCCGAGCAGTTGCGTGAGACGGCGCACGATCGCCAACCCGAGTCCGACGCCCTTGGTACGATCGCGCTCCGGATTGCCGAGCTGATAGAACTCCTGGAACACGTGCTCCTGCTCGTGACGCGGAATGCCGCGACCCGTATCCCACACCTGGATATGCAGTTGCCCGCGCCCGCGCCGACAGCCGACCACGACACGGCCGCGGTCCGTGTACGTGACCGCATTCGCGATGACGTTGCGCACGATGCGCTCGAGCAGCAGCGCATCGCTCATCACCGATAGTGAGCACTCGTGCAGGTCGAGCCTCAAGCCTTTCGCTTCCGCGAGCACTTCGAAGTCACGGCACACACGCTCGAGCAAGGGCTGAATGGCGACCGGCCCGCGGTTCACTTCGACGACGCCGGCGTCGAGTCGCGAGATGTCGAGCAGGCCGCCGAACAAACCGCTCATCGCGCGCACCGAATCGTCGATGTGATCGAGCAGCTCGCGCGCTTCTTCGTCCATCACGCGCGGGCGCATCGCCGCGACGAACAAGCTCAGCGCGTGCACGGGTTGCCGCAGGTCGTGACTCGCGGCCGCGAGGAAACGCGACTTCGCGGCGTTCGCCTGCTCGGCAGCAACCTTTTCGCGCTGCAGGTTGTCGACCAGATCGAGGTTCTCGAAGCGCAGCATCACCGACTCGGTGAACGACGCCGACGTGCGGCGCGCGAGCTCGATGACCGCGCCGAACCAGATCACGTACATCACCGCGAGCGAGGTGTAGAGCACGCCGCCATGGACGATGAGCCATGCCATCGGTCCGATCGATGCGGCCACGAAGAACGCGATGAAGGCCGGCAGGTACGCGCCGAAAGCGACCACGGCGCCGCTCGTGAACGCGCACACCATCAGCAGCGAGATCGCCTGCAGGTCGACGCGGCCGGTCGACATGATCCAGGCAACGCCGACGCCGATCGTCAGTCCGCCGACGATTGCGCCGGCAGTGAAGCGCCGCGCCCAGTCGCGCCAGTGCCGGTCCACCTCGGCGCTGCGCTGGTGCGTCCGGGCCAGCAGCAACCGAGCGATCGTTTGTGCAGCGATGACCGCCAAGAGAACCATTGCGCCCGACATCGACACCGCGTCGATGTAAGCGAGAACCACAGTGAAGCCGCCGAGCGCAAAAGACGTTGCCAGCAGCCCTGGCGGCGTGTTGCGGTAGATCGAGCGGATCTGCGCCGCCCGGACGCGGTCGGGGACGATCATCGGCTGAGCGCGGTCTTATATACGTGGCCCGCCGCAGTGTACGGCGAACCTGCCCGCCGGCTCAAAGAGATTTCTCTCGCCAAGACGCCAAGGAGGAGAAGTCGAATAGCGAACTGCGAGAAATCAAAATCTGGAAGTTGAATCTCTGGTTCTTCTTGGCGCGTCTTGGCGCCTCGGCGTCTTGGCGAGAGTTCTCCGGCTCAAGCCAAGGCCATGGACTAGACCAGGTTGGCTGCGCGCACGGCGTGTGCCGCCTGCGTGCGATTGACGACGTTGAGCGTCTTGAAGATCGCCGCGACGTGAGCCTTGACCGTCTTCTCGGCAATGCCCAGCCGCGCGCTGATTTCCTTGTTCGACAGCCCCGTGCACAGGTGGCGAAGCACATCGATCTGACGATCGGTGAGCTGGCTGATCGCCAGCGGCGGCTGCTGCGGACTGCTGTAATCCGGCTGCGGCTGCGTGGTGTGAGCGAGCAGCGGCGGAATATAGATGTTGCCGCTGAGTACGAGCTGCAAAGCGCTCAGTAACGTCTGCGGGCTCGCGCTCTTCGGAATGTAGCCGAGAGCGCCGGCCTTCAACGCGCGTCGCACGTCGCTCGGATTCTCCGAGCTCGACAGCACGATCACCGGCAACTCGGGCCGCCGCTTGCCGAACTCGCGCACAGCCAGATCGCCGCTCATGCCCGGCATCATCAGATCCACGAACACCGCGTCGAGATCTGCATGCTCGGCGGCGACCTTCAATGCAGTCGCGCACTCGGGCGCCTGCAGGATGACCGTGTTGTCCGCGGCCTGGCGCAACAGCGCCGCGAGGCCATCGCGGAACACGGGATGATCGTCCACCACCAGCAGCTTCATGAACAAACTATCTGTCAACCGCACGGGCCCGGCAAGTCCCAGCCCGGCCTGCCACGCACCGCCAAACGGCCTAGGACCAGTCTTAGGGACACAGCTGCATTTACGCGGACAGCCTGCCGGCGCTGCAATGCGGCTCGCGGGTACAAGAACGAACGGACATAACTATGGACGCGAGATTGACTGCGGCAACGCTGGTCCTGCTGCTGCTCGCTGGTTGCGGCGGCGGGGGCGGAGCCGATATCGCCGAGACCCCGACCCCGCCTCCCGGCGGGGCGCTGGGCACCGTGCAACTGAAAGCCACGCCGGCTTCGGTCTCCGAAGGGGCAGGCTCGGTCGACATCGTCGTCATGCGCACGGGCGGCAGTACCGGAGCAGTCTCGGTAGCAGTCGCCACTGAGGCGGGCACGGCGACGGCCGGCCAGGATTTCGTGGCCACGTCCACCACCGTGCAGTTCGCCGATGGCGATGCTGCCGACAAGATCGTCAGCATTCCGCTGGTGAACGACGGCGTTCCGGAAGGCGCCGAAACCTTCAAGGTCAACATGACCTCGGCCGCGAATCCGTTCGCGACGCCGATCACCGTCACGATCATCGACGACGACCCGCCGGGCACGGTGGAGCTGTCGAGCGCCACCTACAGCGTGGGCGAGGGCGGAGGCTCGATCGCCATCAACGTGATGCGTACCGGCGGCAGTTCCGGAACCGCGAGCGTGACCGTATCGACGCGCGACGGCTCGGCGCTTGCTACGCAGGACTACGACGCGACCACTACGACGGTGACGTTCGCCGACGGCGACGTTGCGCCCAAGACGGCGATGATCCCGATCATCAACGACGCACTGCCCGAGCCCGACGAGTCGTTCGAAGTCGCGCTGTCGAATGCGAGCGGTGCAACTCTCGGCACCGTCACGACTGCGACGATCACGATTCCCGCCAACGACCAGCCGGCGCCGCCGCCGGCGAACGGTCAGCCCGGCATCCTGCAGCTGAGCTCGGCGGCCTATGACGTCGGCGAAGCGGGCGGGAATCTGATCGTCACAGTCACGCGGATCGGCGGCACGAGCGGCACTGTCGGCGCCACGCTGACGCTCACGCCGGGCACCGCGGTTGCCGGTCAGGACTACGCCGGTACGAGCTCGGTCGTCACGTTCGGCCCCGGCGATGCGGCGAGCCGCATCGTCGCCATCCCGATCGTCAACGACAACGTCGCCGAGCCCGCCGAATCGTTTGCCGTAACGCTGTCGGCGCCGACGGGCGGTGCCACGCTGGGTGCTCCGATCGCCGCGGTTGCATCGATCCGTGACAACGATCCGCCGGCGCCGCCGGTCCTCACGCTGACGCCGCACACCAAGCGTCTCGACCTCAGCTGGAGCGCGGTGTCGACTGCAATCAACTACCAGGTCTTCCTCAATCCGGACGGCATCTCGGGCTTCACGCAGGTCGGCGCCGACGTGCTCGCGCCCGAGACCAGTGCGTCGGTCGACGTCTCCGTGCACACGTTCAAGTGGCCGGCGGCGTTGTTCCGAGTCGAGGCGTGCAACGACACGGCATGCAGCGGGTCCATCGCGCTGAGCGTCGCCAGCGCGATGCTGCCGGCAATTGGTTACTTGAAAGCGACCAGCCCGAATGCCAACGACGCATTCGGCACGAGCGTCGGCGTGAGCGGCGACGGCAGCACCGTCGTCGTCGGCGTGCCGAGCGATGACACCACCGCCGCCGACTCTGGCGCCGCCTATGTGTTCGCGCGCGTCGCCGGCGAGTGGTCGCAGCAGGCTTATCTCAAAGCGTCGGGCGCAGCTGCAGGCAATGCTTTCGGCAAGACCGCGGTGATCAGCAACGACGGTTCGACGATTGCCATCGGCGCGCCGAACAGAGCCACGAACGCTGGCGCGGTCTACGTGTTCGTGCGCAATGGCGCGAACTGGGCGCAGCAAGGCGGAGCACTGATTTCCGGGAATACGCAAGATAACGATCGATTCGGCACAGCACTCGCAATCAGCAGCAACGGCTCGGTTCTCGCCATCGGCGCGATCGGCGAAGACAGCGACGGCAGCGGCTCGACCAACAATTCCGCCCTCGACTCGGGCGCTGCGTATGTATTCGCGCGCAACGGCGCGACCTGGACGCAGCAGGCATACATCAAGCCGAGCAACACGCAGGAAGCCGATCTGTTCGGCGGCGCGCTCGCATTGAACGCCGCCGGCAACATGCTGGCCGTCGGCGCGATCGGCGAGGCGAGCGCGAGCACGACCATCAACGGCGATGCGGCCAACAATGGCGCTCCCGGTGCGGGCGCCGTCTACATCTTCGACAACAACGGTATCGCGTGGCTGCAGACGGCGTACATCAAAGCGCCGAACGCCGAGCCCATCGATCACTTCGGCGCCGCAGTCTCGATGAGCTCGGACGGCAACACGCTCGCAGTCGGCGCGCCCGATGAAGATGGCACGGACACGGGAGCACAGCCGTTTCCGATCCCTTTGCCGCCCAGCGTGCCGCCCCCGGATCCGAATGTTCCGCCGCCGGCCGGCGCGCCGAATCCGCTGCCGACGACGTTCCAGGGTTTGTGCGCAGCCACGGTGTTGCGCCCTACAGTCGGCTGCGAGTCCGGTGCGGTCTACATCTTCGTGCGCACCGCGGGTGTGTGGTCCGCGCACACGTATATCAAAGGCTCGAACAACGAATACGAAGACCGCTTCGGCACCTCGGTCGCGCTGACGTCCGCCGGCGATGCCGTTGCCATCGGCTCGCCGTCCGAAGACAGCAGCGCCACCGGCATCGAAGGCAACGAGACACTCGAAGACGCGCTGGGGAGCGGCGCTGCATATCTCTATCGGCTCAGCGGTGGCACCTGGACGCAGCAGTCGTATGTGAAGGCGTCGAACACTGACGCGAACGACGCCTTCGGCACGGCCCTAGCGGTGAGCTCCGACGCGGCGACCCTCGTCGTCGGCGCGACCGGCGAAGCCAGCACGAACAACGATCCGAACGACGACACGGCCGCCGCCGCGGGCGCGGCCTATCTCTATTGAGTCAGCGGGGAGCGATTCGATGACCACGAACGTTCAAGGACGCAGTCAGATCCTGCGCGCAGCTATCGTCGCGGCACTTGCGAGTGCGGCGCTGAGCCAGATGCCAGTGCGCAAAGCGCAGGCGGCGTGCACTGACACGGTCAACGGCGTCATCACCTGCACCGGCAATCTGTCCGGCGGCGTGAACGCTTCGGACCCGAACGATCCCAACGACTTCAACGACAAGACGACGACGACACTGCGCGTGCAGGACGTCACCGGGCAGATCACGCCGACGACTGGCGTCAACGGCGTGCGCATCGACGAGCATCGCCCGTTCGGCCGTGACGGTGATCCGTCGATGCAGGACGTTACGGTTCATCTGACGGGCACCGCCGCGAATCCGCTGACGATCTCTACTCAGGCCTTCGCCCTGTTTCCCGCTGCTGGCGTCTCGCTGGTGACGATCGCTGGCGAGGCATCCGACGGTGCAGATGCCACGAGCGGCTTCCTGTGCGCAGGCTCCGATAGCGCGGAGGTGGGTAATGACGGCTCCCGTGGCAACCGGCTCATTGCCAACCTCAGCAACATCACCATCACCACGTTGAATGGAGCCGGTATCAGATTGGAGAACGCTGCCGGCATCGGCGGCTATGGCGGCGCCGGCAACGCGTGCCACGGTTCCGAGGCGGGCGGCGTCGGCGGCGGCGGCGCGGTCGCGACGCTCGCAATGACCGACACGACGATCACGACCAGCGGTAACGGCGCAAGCGGCATCACTGTCAGCAGCGCCGGCGGCAAGGGCGGTCACGGCGGCGACGGCGGCGCATTTCGCTACGGCTCGCGCGGCGGCGTCGGCGGCGCGGGCGGCACCGTCAACATCACCGGTGGCGCGACCATCGTGACCAATGGCGCTCAGGCTCTCGGTATTCACGCAGTCAGCATCGGCGGCGACGGCGGCGACGGCGGCGATTCCTCGGCGTTCGGCGGCGGCGGCGACGGCCCGCTCGGCGCGGGCGGCGGCACGGTGACCGTCGACGGCACCTTCAACATCCACACGAAAGGCGCGGAGTCGGCCGGCATCGGCGCGTACAGCATCGGTGGCCGCGGCGGACACGGCGGCGACGATACGTTCTTCAATCCCGACGCGGGCTCGGGTGGCGGCACTGCCGACTCGGGCAATGTCTTCGTCACGAACCGCGGCACGATCGAAACCGATCAGAACGAATCGCACGGCATCGTCGCGCAGAGCGTGGCCGGGCACGCCGGCGACGCGGGCGACAGCAACAGCATCGTCGTGTTCGGCGCCGGCGGCGGCAGCGCAGGCAGCGGCGGACAAGTAACCGTCGACAACCGCGGCGACATCCACACGCACGGCGAGCGCTCGCATGCGATCTTCGCGCAAAGCATCGGCGGCGGCGGCGGCTCGGGCGGCGGCGGCTTCAGCGCTTTCTATTCCGGCGGCGGCGACGGTGGTGCAGGCGGCAACGGCGGCGTCGTGCGCGTGACCAATTCCATGACGCTGACGACCGACAGGCTCGACAGCCGCGGCATCTACGCCCAGAGCATCGGCGGCGCGGGCGGTGACGGCGGCGATTCGGGCGGCATCGTCGCCATCGGCGGTCGCGGCTCGAGCACCAGCGACGGCCGGCTCGTGCACGTCGACAATACCGGTGACATTCACAGTCACGCGCATGCGATCTTTGCGGAGAGCATCGGCGGCGGCGGCGGCAACGGCGGCGACAGCTCCGGCTGGTTCTCCATCGGCGGCACTGGCGGTGCCGGCGGCGCGGGCGGCGTCGTCGAGGTTACGAACAGCGGCAACCTCACGACGGTGCAGAACAACTCCAGCGCAATCTTCGCCCACAGCATCGGCGGCGGCGGCGGCAACGGCGGTCACTCCGTTTCTGTCGGTGCGATTGCTTCCATCGCAATCGGCGGCGACGGCAAGGAAGGCGGTGATGCCTCCACCGTGACCGTGCACAGCACGGGCGGCACGATCGAGACCGGCATCAACTTCGCCACTACCAATCAGCACGGCGACGGCTCGCACGGCATCTTCGCGCAGAGCATCGGCGGCGGCGGCGGCAATGGCGGCTTCGCGACTTCGACGGCAGCCGGCAACATCGCGGTCGGCATCGGCGGTACGGGCGAAGGCGGCGGCGACGGCAAGGCTGTCGACGTCGAGAGTGCAGGCTCAATCATCACGCACGGCGACGACGCGCACGCGATCTACGCGGAGAGCGTCGGCGGTGGCGGCGGCTCCGGCGGCTTCGCTGTGTCGCTCGCTGTCGGCGAGGGCACGGCGGCCTCGCTCGCGATCGGCGGCAAAGGCGGCGGTGGCGGCTTCGGCAGCACGGTCGATGTCGTCAGCACCGGCACGGATCTGATCACTTCCGGTGATCGCTCCTACGGCATCCTGGCGCAAAGCGTCGGCGGTGGCGGCGGCAACGGCGGCTTCGCAATCGCAGGCGCGCTGTCGCTCGTGAGCCCGGCCGGCGCGTTTGCCCTCGGCGGTACGGGCGCGGGCGGCGGCGGCGCCAATGACGTCACGGTCGAGAGCAGCAGCAATATCTCCACTCGAGGTATCGACGCGCACGGCTTGTTCGCGCAGAGCCTCGGCGGTGGCGGCGGATCCGGCGGCTTCGCTGTCGCAGGTGCGCTGAGCGCGAGTGTCGGGGTCAGCGCGAGCATGGGCGGCTCAGGTGCCGCGGGCGGCAACGCAGGTTCCGTCAGCGTCGGTGTCGATCAGTTGACCAGCGGCACGATTCACACGCGCGGCAACGGCTCGAACGGCTTGCTCGCGCAAAGCGTCGGCGGCGGCGGCGGCGCCGGCGGCTTCAGTGTTGCAGGATCCATTGCGTTCGGCGCGAGCGCCAGCTTGAGCCTCGGCGGCGACGGCGGTGACGCGCGCGACGGTGACACTGTCACGGTGCGCGCTGCGAACACGATCATGACAGAAGGTAATGATGCACACGGCCTGTTCGCGCAGAGCGTCGGCGGCGGTGGCGGCAAGGGCGGCTTCGCAGTAAGCGGCGCTATCAATGTGACCGGCGGTATCACTGCCGCAGTCGGTGGTGGTGGCGGCGGCGGCGGCGCGGCCAACACCGTGACGGTCGAGAACCGCGGTGCTGCGATTTCGACGCTGGGCACGCACTCATATGGCTTGCTCGCGCAGAGCGTGGGCGGCGGTGGCGGCGACGGCGGCTTCGCGGTCGCGGGCCAGATCACACAAGGCGCTTCGGCAAATCTCGGCATCGGCGGCGACGGTGAGGAAGCTGGTGCTGGCCGTGACGTGTTCGTCACGAGCACCAGTCAGATCACGACGCACGGCGACGACTCGCACGGTCTGTTCGCACAGAGCGTCGGCGGTGGCGGCGGCTCCGGCGGCTTCGCGGTTGCAGGCTCGATCAGCATCGGCGGCGGCTCCGTCGGCGCAACGCTCGGCGGCGCGGGCGACGGCGGCGGTAACTCCGGTCGCGTGTTCGTGACAACGACCGCAGAAAACACCGGCGTCATCATGACCGACGGCGATCGCTCGACCGGATTGTTCGCGCAAAGCGTCGGCGGCGGTGGCGGCAACGGCGGCTTCGCGATCACTGGCGCAATCAGCGACGGTCCGAGCGCGAACTTCGCACTCGGCGGCAACGGCGGCACCGGCGCGAACAGCGACACGGTGTTCGTCAACAGCAGCACGAGCATCGCGACTCGCGGCAACGACTCGCACGGCATCTTCGCGCAGAGCCTCGGCGGCGGCGGCGGATCCGGCGGCTTTGCTGTGGCGGCCGGCATCTCGACACAAGGCACCGTGAATGCCGCGCTCGGCGGCACGGGTGAAGGTGGCGGCAGCGCACAGGACGTCACGGTATTGAGCTCTGGCACCGCGATCGAAACGCAAGGCACTCACGCCTATGGCATCGCTGCACAGAGCGTCGGCGGCGGTGGTGGCGATGGCGGCTTCGCTGTCGCAGGCGGCATTGCGAATGGCCCGACGGCGTCGTTCGCGCTTGGCGGTTCCGGCGACGGCGGCGGCGCCGGCCGCAACGTTCTGCTCAATAGCAGCACGTCGGTCACGACGCGTGGCGATGATTCACACGGCGTGTTCGCGCAGAGCCTGGGCGGCGGTGGCGGTTCGGGCGGCTTCGCGATCACGGGCGGAATTTCGCGCAACGATGTCGGCGCAAGCATTGGCGGCTCGGGCAAAGGCGGCGGCGCGGGCGGCGAAGTAACACTCAACAACACTGCGGTTCTCGTCGACACGTCCGGCAATCACGCCTACGGCGTTCTCGCGCAGAGCATCGGCGGCGGTGGCGGCGACGGCGGTTTCGCGATTTCTGGCGGCATCAGCGACGCGCCAAGCGCGCGCTTCGGCCTCGGTGGCTCGGGTGACGGCGGCGGCGCCAGCTCCGCAGTACGGCTGACGACGTCGAGCGACGTGATCACGCGCGGCAATGACGCGCACGGCGTGTTCGCGCAAAGCCTTGGCGGTGGCGGTGGCTCAGGTGGTTTCGCCATCGCAGGCGGCATCGGCACCGACAACGCGCAGGTCAACGCTGCTGTCGGTGGCAGCGGCGCGGGCGGCGGCAACGCGTCGACGGTCGATCTCTTCAACAGCGGCAACATGATCGCTACGCTCGGCGCGCGCTCGTACGGCCTCGTTGCACAAAGTGTTGGCGGCGGCGGCGGTGACGGTGGATTCGCCATCGCAGGCAGCATCAGCAAAGGCCCCGCTGCAAACTTCGCCCTCGGCGGCAGTGGCGACGGTGGCGGCGACGGCGCCGACGTCACGCTCAACAGCGGCGGCAGGATCGGCACGGCCGGCGAAGAGTCGCACGCGATCTTCGCGCAGAGCGTCGGCGGTGGTGGCGGTTCGGGCGGCTTTGCCGTCGCGGGCTCGCTCTCCGGCGATCGCGGCTCGTTCAACGCAAGCATTGGCGGCGATGGCGGCGGCGGCGGCAACGGCGGCCGCGTGCTCCTCGGCAACGTCGCGGCAATCGACGGCGTGCTGACGACCGAAGGCGATCGCGCGTACGGCATCCTGGCGCAGAGCGTCGGTGGTGGCGGAGGCGACGGCGGCTTCAGCGTCGCGGCTGGCATCTCGAAAGGCGACGGTGCGAAGTTCGCGCTCGGCGGCAACGGCGACACCGGCGGCAACAGCGATCTGGTTTCCGTGCACAGCGCCAGCACAATCGTCACGCAGGGCGCTGACGCACACGGTCTGTTCGCGCAGAGCATCGGCGGCGGCGGCGGCTCGGGCGGCTTCGCCGTCACGGGCTCAGTGGCGACGCAGGGCGCATCGGTCGGTGCAGCCATCGGCGGCGGCGGAGCGGGCGGCGGTACGGGCGGCGACGTCGAAGCGATCAGCCTCGGCGACCTCATCCACACTTCCGGCGCGCGCTCGTACGGCATCGTCGCGCAGAGCATCGGCGGTGGCGGCGGCGACGGTGGCTTCGCCATCGCCGGCAGCATCAGTCGCACGACCAACGTGAATCTCAGCATCGGCGGCTCGGGCGACGTCGGCGGCGATGCGGGCGACGTCAACGTGCGCAGCTCCACCGACATCCTCACCGAAGGTGACGACGCGCACGCGATCTCCGCGCAGAGCATCGGCGGTGGCGGCGGCTCCGGCGGTTTCGCAGTCTCCGGCTCGCTCTTCGGCGCGGCGAACAGCAGCCCGAAGATCGACGTCAGCTTCGGCGGCTCCGGCGACGGCGGCGGCGCGGGTGGCGCAGTCGATGTCGGCGCCGACGACGACCACATCACCGGCATCATCGAGACGCGCGGCAGCGGCGCGCACGGCATCTCTGCGCTGAGCCTCGGCGGTGGCGGCGGCAACGGCGGCTTCAGCGTTGCCGCTGGCGTCTCGCAATCGCCGGAGATGAAGATCGGCATCGGCGGCTCCGCCGGAACTGCCAGCGATGGCGGCGCGGTGCACGTGTTCACCGGTGCAGACATCTACACGCACGGTGCGCAGTCTTATGGCGTGAGCGCGCAGAGTCTCGGCGGTGGCGGCGGCAACGGCGGCTTCGCTGTCGCCGGGTCGGCGACGACCGATCTCACCTCCGTCAGCGCGAGCCTCGGTGGCAAAGGCGGCGGCGGCGGCAAAGGCGGCACGGTCGACGTCACCAACTCCGGCAACATCCTGACGATGGGCGAGCTCGCCTACGGCGTGTTCGCCGAGAGCATCGGTGGTGGCGGCGGCGACGGCGGCTTCGCAATTTCCGGCTCGCTCTCCAAGCCACCGAAGGCCACGACCAACCCGCGCGGCCCGCGCAACCTCGACATCGCGATCGGCGGCAACGGCGGTACTGGCAACATCGGCGGCAACGTCACCGTCCAGAACGACGGCCGCATCGACACGCTCGGCAAAGAATCGCACGGCATCCTCGCGCACAGCGTCGGTGGCGGCGGCGGCGACGGTGGCCTGGCGGCCGCAGGCTCGCTCGGCGTGAACACGCAGTCGACGAAGGGAACCCGCGCGGTGATGTCCGTGAGCGTCGGCGGCTTTGGCGGCAACGGCAACATCGGCGGCGACGTCAGCGTGACCAACACGCGCGTGATCACGACTGAAGGCGAGAAGGCGCGCGGCATCTACGCCTACAGCGTCGGCGGTGGCGGCGGCAACGGCGGCACCAGCTTCGCGATCGACACGCTGATCGGCAAGCCGCACGAAGGCAACGGCCTCAACGTCGAGATCGCCGTCGGCGGTGACAGCGGCAGCGGCAACAGTGGCGGACGCATCGACGTCGCCAACGAGGGCGACATCCAGACGCTCGGCGACCGCAGCGACGCGATCTATGCGCAGAGCATCGGCGGCGGTGGCGGCGACGGCGGCGCGGCGCACGGCGTGTCGCTCGACTTCACGTTCGGCGGCGGCGCGAAGAACCAGCCCCCGAAAGACAAAGAGGATGAGGGCAAGGAGTGGAACTTCGTCGCGGCCGTCGGCGGCAAGGGCGGCTCTGGCAACGACGGCGGTATCGTGCACGTCGAGAACAGCGGCAACATCGTCACGACCGGCGTGAATGCGCGCGGCATCGTCGCGCAGAGCGTCGGTGCGGGCGGTGGCAACGGCGGCAGCGGTGTCAGCGGCACCGGCCTGGACGAGCTCGATAAAGCCACCGAGCTGCTCGACCTCAAAGACAAGAACATCATCGACCTGCGCAACTGGACCTTGATCGTCGGCGGCGATGCCGGCGCGAGCGGCGATGGCGGCGACGTCACCGTCGAGAATTCCGGCTCGATCGGCACGACCGGCCTCGCGTCGAGCGCGATCTTCGCGCAGAGCATCGGCGGTGGCGGCGGCGAAGCACAGAACTTCGTGAAGGGCGCGGGCCAGGGCGGCTCCGCAGACACGGGCTTGCAAGGCAAATTCAGCATCGGCGGTGGCGGTGGCGCGAGCGGCGACGGCGGCGACGTGACGGTGACGAACACCGGCGGCGACTTGATCACCGAAGGCGACGACTCGCACGCAATCTTCGCGCAGAGCGTAGGCGGTGGCGGCGGCGTAGCCGGCAACGTCGATCGCGGCCTCAAGGACGGGCTCGGCCCGATTCCGCCGCTCAATGTCGGTATCGGCCTCGCGTTCGGTCGCGACGGTGGCAGCGGCGGCGACGGCGGAGTCGTCACGGTGACGAACACGGGCAATATCCTGACGCGAGGCGTCAACTCGTTCGGCATCTTCGCGCAGAGTATCGGTGGCGGCGGCGGTCTCGCCGGCGGCCTCGGCAACGAGAACATCCCGATCCTGGAACAGCAGAACTTCGCGGGCAGCGTCGGCGGCGACGGCGATGCAGGCGCGGTCACGGTCACGCAGAACGGCGACATCGTCGTGCTCGGCGACGCGGCCGACGGCATCTTCGCGCAGAGCGACGCGTCCAATGGCAACAGCGGCGCAGTGACGATCAACGTCGCGGGTTCCATCGATGCGGGCGGCGCGCATGCCAACGGCATTCGTGCGCAGAGCCAGGGCGACCTGAGCTCGGGCGCGATCGCTGTCACTCTCACCGGCGGCTCGGTGCGCGGCGGCAGCGACGACGGCGCGGCCGTGAACTTCATCGATGGCGCTGCGAACACGCTGACGAACCACGGCGACGTCGGCCGGCTCGACGAGCTGGAGCGGACCACGGTGCTCGGCGGCGCGGGCAACGAGGCTGTCGAGAACTTCGGCGGGATCTACGGCAACATGTCACTCGGCGGCGGCAGCAACAGCCTGATCAATCGCGACGGTGCAACGGTCGCGTCGGGCGAGGCGCTGAATCTCGGAGCAGGCGGCACGGCGCTCAACGAGGGCGTCTGGGCCGTCGGACGCAGCAATGAGATTTCGCACACCGCGTTGACCGGCGACTTCACGCAGGCGGCGAGCGGGTCGCTGCTGCTCGACATCGATCACCTGACGCGCACGGCCGATCGTATCGACGTGATCGGCACTGCGCGGCTGGCGGGATCGATCGAGCTCAATCAGATCAACATCTCGAAGATCCAACCCGGCGGCTCGCGGACGGTGCTCGTGGCTGCGGATGGCGGGATGTCGGCCGATGACATCGTGCTCGCTGTGGCGCCGTCCATCGTCACTCAGTACTCACTCGACCGGATGTCGGATACGGAACTGGCGCTGACACTGAGCACCAGCTTCGTGCCACAGGACACGCAGAGCGAGCATCTGTTGCCGAACGAGAAGCGCATCGGCACTTACATCAACAACGTGCAGCTCGCCGGCAGCTCGGAAGATCTGGCACGGACGATCACCGGCCTGGTCGCGGCGACTGACATTACGACGCTTGGCGCCGAGTATCAGGCGTTGAATCCGGAAAACTACGCGGCGCTGCCGCTCGCGGCGATCCAGTCGGGCCTGCAGTTCGGCGAATCGTTGCTGAGCTGCAAGGTGCGCGATGGTGAAGTGCGCTTCACCGCGGAAGGCGAGTGTGCGTGGGCCGCGGTCTACGGCACCAACGGCGAGCGCGAAGCGACGGACACGTCCAACGGCTACAACCGCGATGTGACGACGATCAGCATCGGCAGCCAGTGGAGCGTGAGCGACGCCTGGCACATGGGCCTGGCCGCGGCGTTCGACCGCGACGAGATCGACTCTGTCTCGCTCGCCAACTTGCGCACGCAAGCTGCGGAAGGCACCACCGTGCACCTCGGCATGGTGCTCAAGGGTAACTTCGATTCGACCACGGTTGCCGCCAGCTTCTCGGCGGCGCGTGGCACGTACGACAGTCACCGCAGCGCGATGCTCTCCCTCCACGGGTCGCAGAGCGAACAAGAGGTGTACCAGACCGCTTGGCAGTTCCGCGTGAGCCACGGCTTCGAGCATCAGAGCTGGTACCTGCGACCGATGGTCGATCTCGGTTTCACCAACGTCCGGCTTGCCCGCTTCTCGGAGCACGGCGCTGGCGCCAACAACCTGCTGGTGCGCAATGCCGAAGGCTACTTCGTCAACGTGCGGCCGGCGGTGGAGATGGGCTTCGAGTCGACGTTCGGCAGCGCGCTGGCGCGCTGGTATGCGAAGCTCGGCGTCAATCGCTTCATCGACGGCCATCAGTTCAGCGTCGAAGCGCGACTCGAGGGCGCGCCGGAAGATGCCGGCTTCCTCGGTGTCAGCCAGGAACTCGACCGCACGGCGAAGGAGCTTGCCGCGGGTGTCGACGTGCTCACCGACAAGAACGTGACGCTGCGCTTCGGCTACTCGGGACAGTGGACCGCCAGTGGTACGACACATGGAGGGACGCTGAAGTTCACAAGGTCGTTCTGAGTTGAGGGCTTATGCTCAGGAGGATTTCTCGCCAAGGCGCCAAGGAAGAGAAGTCGATTCGTCGAATCTTCTTGCTCCTCCTTGCGGCTTGGCGCTTTGGCGAGAGTCTCTCCCCTTGATACCGCGGTTGGTTTAAACCCGATTCGCAGTGCTTGCGCAGCTGACGATCTGAGCAAAAAAATGCGCGTCTATTCAGAACGCATTCAGTTAGCGCGCGCGAAATCGCAACATGAGTGCACTCGTCGCGAATAGTTGCTGAACGTTGCGACGCTCCGTGCAGCTCGCGCATCTGGCGTGCGATGCGCACCGTCCGCCCGTCGATCGCGATCCTCGCATGCATGCGCATGGGCCTCATCGTTCCCGAGGCCTATGCGCAGGAAGCAACAATTCCTCCACATGCGCGCGACAGCTTCATCGTCGGCGACATTCGTGTCGAAGGCCTGCAGCGCATCGCCGAAGGCACCGTCTTCAACTATCTGCCGGTGAACATCGGCGACACGCTGGACGTGCGGCGCCTCGGCGAGGCGGTGAAGTCGCTGTACGCGACCGGATTCTTTCGCGACGTCGAACTGCGGCGCGACGGCGCCGTGCTGGTCGTCGCGGTGCTGGAACGGCCGACGATCGAGAGCTTCGAGGTCAAGGGCAACAAGGACATCAAGACCGAGGACCTGGAGAAGTCGCTGCGCAGCGTCGGCCTGGCGAGCGGCAAGAGCTTCGACCAATCGGTGCTCGACGAAGTCAAGCGCTATCTCACCGAGCAGTATTTCTCGCGCGGCAAGTACTCCGTCGTGGTCGACGCCAAGGCGCAGGACGTGCTCGACAACAAGGTCAAGGTCGCCATCGACATCCACGAAGGCCAGCGCGCGCGCATTCAGCAGATCAACGTTGTCGGTAACAGCGCCTTCGCCGACGACGAGCTGCTCGGTCAACTGCAGCTGCGCACGCCGAACTGGCTGTCGTGGTATCGCCAGGACGATCGTTATGCGAAGGAGGCGCTGTCAGGCGATCTGGAGACGCTGCGCTCGTACTACCTCGATCGCGGCTACGCCGACTTCGCGATCACTTCCAGCCAGGTGGCGATCGGGCCGGAGAAGAACGACATCTTCGTCACCGTGAACGTGCAGGAGGGCGAGATCTACCGCGTCTCCGAGGTGCAGCTCGCCGGCGATCTGCGCGTGCCCGAGAGCGAGCTGAGCCGCTTGATCTTCATGCAGCCCGGCCAGACGTTCTCGCAGCGGCTCATCACCCAATCTACCGAAGCGATCCGCCTGCGGCTGGGTCTCGACGGGTACGCGTTCGCGAAGGTCGATGCCGTGCCGAAGCTCGATCCGCAGGGCAAGCAAGTGGCGCTGGCACTGGTCGTCGATCCCGGCAGTCGCGTCTACGTCCGGCGCATCAATTTTCACGGCACGACCAGCGTCAACGACGACGTGTTCCGCCGCGAAATGCGCCAGCTCGAAGGCTCGTATCTGTCGAATGCCGCGGTCGAGCGCTCGAAGGTCCGTCTGCAGCGGTTGCCGTTCATCGAAAAAGTCGCTGTGGAGACGACGCCGGTGCCGGGCACGCCGGATCTGGTCGACGTCGATTTCACGCTCAAGGAAGGTCTGCCCGGTCAGTTCGGCGGCGGCATCGGCTACTCCGGCTCGCAAGGCGTGATCCTCACCGGCAACGTCGTGCACACGAATCTCTTCGGCACCGGGCAGCGCCTCGCGCTGAACGTGAGCGCCGGCCAGTTAGCGAAGGTCTACGACATCTCGTACACCGATCCGTACGTCACGATGGACGGCCTGAGCCGCACCGTGAGCTTCTCCTATCGCGACATCGATCGCCTCACCTCGTCGTTCTCGCAGTTCTCGACCAAGCTGTACACCGCCGGCAGCGAGCTCGCCTATCCGATCACCGAGCTGCAGACGATTCGCTTCGGCGCGTCGCTCGAACACGCGGAGCTCGGCACGCCGCTGACCAGCTCGTTGCAGCTGCAGGATTGGGTGCGACACAACGGCGATCCATTCTTCCAGTTGCTGAGCGGCGGGGATTTCGTGCTCGGTACCGAGTACGACACGCTGCAGTTGTCGGCGGCGTGGGTGCGCGACAGTCTCAATCGCGCGCTGTTTCCGACGCGCGGCTCGCTGCAGAAGCTGCAGTTGAGCAGCACGGTGCCCGGCACGGGCTCGGTCGAATACCTGACGTCGTCGTTGCAATACTTGCAGTACTTCCAACTGCCGTTGCTGCCGCTGACGTTCCGCTTCAACTCGAATCTCAGCTACGGCACTGCGCTCGGCGATACGACCGCGCTGCCGCCGAACCGGCACTTCTTCGTCGGCGGTCCCGATTCGGTGCGCGGCTTCCATGACTTCACGCTCGGGCCGCGCGACTCGCTCGGCAATCCGTACGGCGGCGACGCCGCGATCAGCGGGCAGCTCGAAGCGATCCTGCCGACGCCGGCGAAGTTCGCGAGCAGCGTGCGCGCCACGCTGTTTGTGGACTTCGGCCAGGCCTTCTATCTCGGCGACACGCAGTTCACCGACAAGGCCGGCTTTCCCGTCGACTACGGCTTCGACCTGAAGCAGCTGCGCGTGTCGGCGGGCGTCGGCGTGCAATGGCTGTCGCCGCTCGGCTTGTTCCGCGTCAGCTACGGCTTTCCGCTGCGCTATCAGGGCGGGAACTGGCGCAACTACGGCGATGACCGCGAGCCGTTCAACTTCTCGATCGGCGGCGCCTTCTGAGAATTCTCAACTGACCTCGAACCGGAGACCGTCCATGTCCAGTCGTCTGCGTCTGCTCCCGATCCTGGCCGCGTTGTCGGCGTTGTGGCTGAGCGGCTGCGACAGCGGCGGCGGCAGTGGACAAGCGAGCGTCCGTCTCGTGAACCTGAGCCCGGGATACACCTCGCTCGATCTCTTCGCCAACGCTGCCGATGCCGACACCGACCAGCAGCGCGTCGCGGGCGTCGCGTACGAGACGGTGAGCACCTACACGCAGCTCGAGTCCGGCACGTACAACGTCAAGTTCAAACGCAGCGGCGTCACGAGCACATTGCTGACGGTGAGCAGCCGGGCTTTCGCGGACGATACGCATCACACGTTCGTTGCGTTCGGCAGCGCCGGACATTTCTTCGCGCTGCAGGTCGACGACGACGTCGCTCCCCCGGACAGCGGCCGCGTGAAAGTGCAGGTACTCAACACGGCCGAAGCAGGCTCGCTCGACGTGTATCTCACGGAGAGCTCGGTCTCGCTCGACGACGCGACACCAGTGGTTTCCGGCGTGGGCTCCGGAGTGAGCAGTGCCGTCTCGACGATCGACAGCGGCGATTATCGATTGCGCGTGACCGGTGCCAGCGCTTCGGACGACGTGCGGCTCGATGTTCCGAACATCACGCTCGACAGCAGACAGGTCCTGGCGCTGATTCTCACCGCCACACAGGGCGGCGTGCTGGTGGAAGCCGTAACACTGCCTCAGCAAGGCAGCGTGACCAAATTCGCGAACACTAAAGCGCGCATCCGCGGCGCCGTCGGGACGACGAGCGGACCCGTCGTGATGCGCGTCGGCGGCGTCGGCGTGTTGAACGGAGCTGTGGGAGCTGTCGGCAACTACACGCAAGTCGAGGCAGGCAGTGTGCCGATTGCGTTGGCCGTCAACGGCGCGGCGGTCGCCGTGCCGAATCAGACGCTGGTCGCGGGCGGCGAATACACATTGCTCGCATGGACGAGTGCAGGCGGTACGCAGACCACGCTGATCGGCGACGATAACCGGCTGCCCACCGCGAGCGGCAAGGCGAAGATTCGCGTGATCAACGGACTGTCGACGCTCGACGTGCCGGTCACGATGGCCGTCAACTTCGCGCCGATCGCGGAAGGAATTGCACTGGGGCAAGCGTCGGGGTTCACCGAGATCGACGACGGCACCGACTATCAGCTCGACGTGACCAACACCGACACGGCGGAGAACCTGGTGTCCAAGACAGCCGTGACGTTGCAGTCGTCGGCTGTCTACACGTTGTTCATGTCGGTGAATGGCGCGACGGTCAGCGGGACTTTGCGGAAGGATCGCTGACTTCCCGCTGCATGTGGAGAATGAAGGCGTTCTCCTTGGCGCGGGCGTCCGTGTCCCGGTCGCCCGTGATCGTCAGTCGATACTGGCCGGGACGCAGGCGCGTATGGTCGACGAAGAGGGACACGAAGCTGTCGGCTTCCGGCGTGAGCCCGCCCAACTCCGCGACACTCTGCAGGGAATCGTCGGCGCTCACGCGGAACAGCTGCACGCGATAGTGCATGGGTCGTGGGGTGAACTCGGGCAGCACACGCAGCTCGAGGATTTCCCCGGACGCTGGCAGCACGATCTCGGCGTCGACCGGGCTGCCGAGTGTCCGCAGGATCGCGTACTGGCGGATCGTCAGTGATTGTGGGTCGCCGTAAGTGCGCAACCCGTCGAAGCCGGCAACCAGCATCGGGCGAGCGGCCGGCGAGCGATCGACGATGAAGAACGCGGCGCTGGCGAGCGCGGCAATCGCGGCCGCTGCTGCTGCGAGGTAGTGCCAACGCGGACGCTTCATGGCACGACCCTTACTCGTCGAACAACGTCTGAATTCGCTGCACGAAACGCACGGCCTCGCCTTTGCGGCTGCGGTTCATCAGGTACTCGTAGCCGATCGACGCAGCGGTTTCTTCGAGCTCCGCGCGCTGCTGCACGGCTGCCACCAGATGTTCCAGGCCTTGCTCCTCGCCGAACTTCAACAGCAGTCGCGCGAGCAACAGGTGAGCGTCGGGAAACTCGCCCTCACGCGCGACGAGCTGCTGCAGGCAATCGATCGCATCGTCCTCGCGTTGCACGCTCATCAACAGACTTGCCTTGGACCACAGGTCTTGCGGCGACATCGCGGCGCTGCCTTGCTGTTCGTACTCGGCGAGCTTCCAGCGCGCTTCGCGAATCTGGTCGTGACGCTTGCGCCAGCTCGACAAGTTCTGCGCGCGCCAGACGTTATCGCAATGATCGATCGCCGGCTGCGCGGCGGGCCCGAGCGTCAGCAAGGCGGCGGAGCTGGTCGCGGGCGGCGGCACCTGCGGCGACACTTCGAGCGCTGCGAGACGCTCCGCCAGGCCTGGGTGCGTGTCCGTCTCGGCCGCATATCTGCGCAACGCTTCGGCCAGCCACTGCGGACGCAACGGCTCCTTCTCCATGATCTTGAACGCTCGCGGCAACAGCGAATAAGGCTTGTACGGCGGCTCGGGCGCTTCTTCGACGCGGCTGAGAAAGCGTGCCCAGTAGATGTCTGCGAGGAAACGTGTCGCCATCTCTACCTGGATCAGCGCGCGTCCGAGTGTCGGTGCGCTGGTGATGCCGGCCGCGATCCGGTCAGACTCGTACTCGTGATTGCGCGCGAGCGCGAAGCTGTAAGCGTAGAACCACGGCGCATACCGGCCGTGATAGAACGCGAGCATGCGCTCGAACGCGTTGGCTGGCTCTGCGAACTTCGCCTGCAGCAGGTTCCAGGTTTTGCGCAGCCGATAAATCCACGCACCCAATTGGCGCTGCCCGCCGCCGAGATGGGCGATCTCGTGCGCGAGCAGCGCACAGAATTCGTCGGCGCTGAGTGCGAGCAGCAGCGGGGCACCGATCTGCAGATGATTGCGGTAGCCGCCGAAGATGCCCCACTGCGGAAGCTGCTGAATGGCGAGCTTGAAATCGCCATTGATCTTCACGCTCGCCAACGGCGCAGGAACGATCTTGCTCGAGATGACGTCGATCAGCCGGAACAAGTCGGGCGCGTCCTCGGGCGTCAGTGCCAGGCCGTCCGGCGCCGGGACCTGCACGCGCAGCGCGCGAATCGTCGGAATCAGTGCGGCACCGCCGACGAGAATGCCGATCGCCGCGAGGAACGAAGGCCTGCCGCCCGTCACGAGCGCGAACAGGATCGAGAAGCAGCAGGCGAGAATCGCCAGCGCGATCAGCGCCGGGATGAGAAAGCCGAGCGCCGCAGCCACTACAACCTTGCCGAGATGCAGCCGCGGATACTCATCCGCCTCGCGCTCGAGCTTGCCAATCAGCGTCGAAAAATCGCTGCTGTGCATGGTGCGTGCGCTGTAGGTCGGGCTTCAGCCCGACTCCGATCTTACTTCTGCCTCAGGTAATCATCCGTCCCGCTCAACCAATCCGCTCGCGGCGGCGCGAACACATCGACATCCAGCGTGTCTTCCATCGCGACGGCGCGATGCGGCACGTTGCTCGGAATCACCAGCACCTCGCCGGCCGCGACGAGGGTGCTGTCCGCCTCGTTTTGCGAATCGACCTGGTCGCCGAGCCAGAAGCGCAGCGCACCTTGCAAGATGTACGTGACCTGCTCGTTCACGTGGTGATGCTTCGGCACGATGCTGCCTGCCTTGAGGTAGACGTGCGCGATCATCATCTCCTTGCCGGTGACGACGCGGCGCGACAGCGTGGGGTTGAGCTGTTCGAGCGGCACGGCGGACCATGAATACTTGGCAGCGGCGGCGGGGGCGTTCATAGCTGTCTCTCTTTTATATCTTCTGGGCTGCGTGACGCGCCGATCTTGCCATGAGACCTGGACGGTTGCCCATTTGCAGTAACTCTGAAAGCATCCGGCTATGAAAATCCTGGCGCGGACTTGCTGTCTCAGTGTAGCGACACTTTCGCTGCTGGCAGCTGTCGCGCTGCCGGCAGCGGCGCAGGACGAAACAGTGCCCGACGAGCCGCTGCGGCGCTTGTTCGTGTCGGACAAACTCGTGCTCAACGTCTATTCGGAGCCGGAGCAGGCGGGCTCGCGAGTGGCGACGATCGAAACCGGCGACGCCGTCGACGAGATCGAGCGCGGCCAGGGCTTCGTGCGCATCCGCCTCACGGATGGACGCGAAGGCTGGGTCGGCTCGAACTACCTGACGAGCGATGCGCCCGCCGTCGTGCAGCTGCGCGACCTGCAGCGACAGCAGAAAGCCGCGGCGCCGGTCGTCGATAAGAAGGCGACCGAGGAGATCGCGCGACTCAAGAAGGAAAGCGAGTCGCTGCAGGCTCAAGTGAAGGAACTGAAGACCGCGGCCGCCGCCGCTCCCGTGCCGGCCGACGAAGGTGTGCTCGAAGGTGCATCGCCCGCGCCGCAGCGGCTCGCTGCAGTCGCGCCCCCGAGCAACAGCGGTCCAATCTGGATGTGGGCGTTGATCGTCGTGGCTGCCGCCGGACTCGCATACTTCGCGGGCTATCAGTCGCTCGCGCGTCGGATACACAAGAAGTTCGGCGGGCTGCGGATTTATTAGCTCGCTGGCGTCGGGAAGCCGTCGGCGCCTTTACGCCAGGGCGTCCATACCAGCGCGACTTCTCCCACTGCGATGTCCGACTTGCGCGGGCTCACCTGTACCTTGCGCAGCGTGACCGCAGATGCATCGAAGCGCGTCTGCAATGTTGCGGCGTCGGTATCGAACTGCTGCTGCAGGTCCCGCTGCCGTTGCTGAATCACTTCGAGACTTTCGTTGGCCCGATCGACGTCGCCGCTCTCGCGACCGATCCGCGTCGCTGCACGCGCTGCTGATGCTGCGCGATTCACGTTGGCCGCCGACATCGAGCGACGTCCCAGCAATGCGCCGAGGACGGAGGCGCCGATCGAAAACGCCGATTGCATCCGCTGCTGCGACAACTGCGAGCGCTCGCGCTCGATGCGCTCTGAGCCGCGGCGCAGCTGATCTTCGAGCGTCGCCAGTTTCGGAGCGTACTTGCGTTTGAGGTCGGCGACGGCAGCATCGCGCTGCTCGCGCGCGGCGAGCGCGAGTTGCGAGCGGAAATCCCCTTCGCTCATGCCGGGCGGCGAAGTCGCTTTGAGAGCGTCGCACACCAGCACTTCACTGCGAGCGCGTTCGAACAAATACGCGGCTAAAGCTTTGCCCCACGCTGCATACGACTGCGTGCGCGATGCGCCGGCCGGAAGTTGTGCGAACGTGGAGGAGGGTGCAGGCGCTTTGCTCAGTCGCGACTTCAGGTCGGGAAGCGTCTGGGCCTCTTCCCAGAGAATCTGACCGCCGTCGTCGGAGAGGGGCGCCAGATACGCCGTCGTCTGCCATTGATCGAGCGCGAGCCTGGCGTCGACGAAGTGCAGCTTGGCGGTGCCCATCACCATCGGTTTGTAGAGCAGGGGTTCGCCGGCAGCCGTGGCGGCGAGGAAGTACTCGGCGACGTCGGCGGGAATGTTCGGCCGTGGTGCGGGCGCGGCTGTTGGTGCTGGCGCGGCGCTGGAAGCGGAAGCTGAGACGGAGGGAGCAGGCGTCGACGTTGCGCCTCGCAACGGCGCCATCAGCTTCGAAATCTCCACGCCGGTCAGCGGCCCCTTCAAATAAGACAGCGCCCACCGACTCTGGAACAGCACCGGCGCATCGTCGTGCACGTTGCGCATCAGGAACACGCGCGGCGTCAGTCCGGAAATCATCTTGTCGAGCTCGCCGCGGTCCGCGCCCGGCACGGCGCTTTCGAGACCATCGAGCACGCGCAACTTGTCGCGCTCGGTCTGCAGCCTGCCGATCATCCACGTCCCTGCGTTGCCGAGCCCTTTGTAATCGAGATCGACCGGGTTCTGCGTCGCCAGCACGCAGCCGAGGCCGAATGCACGAGCCTGCTTCAGCAGCGTGAGCATCGGCTGCTTCGACGGCGGATTCGCAGTCGGCGGGAAGTAGCCGTAGATCTCGTCCATGTAGAGAATCGCGCGCAGCGACGACGTGCCCGACTGACTGCGCATCCACGCAATCATTTCGTTGAGCAGCAGCGTGACGATGAACATGCGCTCCTGATCCGACAGGTGCGCGATCGAGATCACGGCGATCCGCGGTTTGCCTTCCGCGGTGAACAGCAGGCGCTGGATGTCCAGCGGCTCGCCGCTCAACCACGCGGCGAATCCCGGCGATGCGAGCAGGTTGTTGATCGCCATCGCGAGCTGCAGCCGTTCCTTCGCTGGATAGAACGTCTCGAGATCGAAGGCGCCGACCTTCTCGACCGGCGGTTTCTGGACCGCTGCGATCAGGCTCGCCATGTCGAGACCGGTGCCCTTGCGCCACGCGTCTTCGAAGATCGTCGACAGCAGCACGTGATCGCGGCTGTTGATCGGATTCGCATCTCGATTCAGCAGTGCCAGCAAGCCCGAGACGACAGTCGCGATCCGCTCGCGCAACGCGGCCGTGTCCTGCAGCAGTTCAGCCGACGGAGCCGCGAACGAACGCACGACTGACAACGGCAGTCCCGCTTCGGAGCCCGGTGTGTAGATCGCCAGGTCGACGGCATCGCGAAATTTCTGGATACGCTGCGGCGGCTGTCCCCACTCAGCGAGACCCTTCTTCCAGGTCTCGGCCGTCTGCGCCGCATACTGTTCGGTGCTCAGGCCCTTGCGTTGCGCCTCGCCCGGGTCGATCCACGAGAGGAACTCAGCCGCCTGCAGGTGCGGAAACGTGAGCAGCAGGTTGCCGAGGTCGCCCTTGGGATCGATGCAGATCGCCGGGATGCCGTCGATCCCGGCCTCTTCGAGCAGCGCCAGGCACAGGCCTGTCTTGCCGCTGCCGGTCATGCCAACGCAGACCGCGTGCGTCGTGAGATCGCGCGAGTCGTAGAGCAGCAGATTGTCGGAGGGCGCACGCGTCGCCGCGTCGTATTCCCGCCCCAGATAGAACACGCCGAGTTTTTCGTAGTCCTGCATGGGCCAGCTCCGCACGCACCAGCGTTGCAGGATAGACTTGCCAGCGGGGGAAAGGTAAGGGGGATTCACATGACACTTCGCGTGACGCCGCAAGCGGCACCGTGCGGTGCGGTGATAGAAGGTATCGACCTGCGCACACCGCTGTCCGACAGCTTGGTCGCCGCGATTCGCAAGGCGTGGCTGCAGTACCAGGTGGTCGCGTTTGCCGATCAACAATTGCAGCTCGAAGACCTGGAGCGGTTCGCGCAGACCGTCGGCCCGTTCGGCGTCGATCCGTACTTCGGCTCGGTGCCCGGTCATCCGCACATCGCGCAGGTGCGGCGCGAAGCCGATGAGCAGACGCCGCTGTTCGCCGAAACCTGGCACTCCGACTGGAGCTTTCTGCCCGGCCCGCCGGCAGCGACCGTGCTCTATGGCGACGTAATTCCGCCGGTGGGTGGTGACACGCTCTTTGCCAACCAGTACGCGGCGTGGGAAGCATTGCCCGAGTCGATGAAGTCGCGGCTCCAGGGTCGGCAGGGCGTGCATTCCGCGCGGCGCGCTTACTCGCGCGAAGGCATGTACGGCGAGCGCGACAAAGGCCGCTCGATGGCAATCCGCTATGGGGATAGCGCCATGAGCACGCAGCTGCATCCGATCATGCGTGTTCATCCTGAGACGGGCCGACCTGCACTGTTCGTCAGCATGGGCTATACGATCGGCATCGACGGCATGACCGACGCAGAGGCGACGCCGCTTCTGCTGGAGCTGTTCGCGCATCAAGCGAAGCCGGAGTTCGTCTACAGGCATCGCTGGTCGCAGGGCATGCTGGTGATGTGGGATAACCGTTGCGTGCTGCACGCCGCGACCGGCGGTTATCAAGGACACAAGCGGCTGTTACATCGGATCACTGTTGCCGAGCGAAGGGCATGAACATCATGAAACACCTCGTGAGTCGCTTGAGTGTCGCGTTCGTCTGTGCGGCGCTGCTGATCCCGTGCACCAGTCCGGCGGCCAAGCCCGCGCCGGTGTTGCTGGCAGTGTTCGCGCATCCGGATGATGAATCGACAGTCAGCGCGGTGCTGGCGAAGTACGCCGCTGCCGGCGTCAACGTGTATCTCGCGACGGCAACCGATGGTCGCCTCGGCGTCGCTCCGCATGCAGGAACCACCGCCGGTGACAGTCTCGCGGCGACGCGCGCGCAAGAGCTGAAGTGCACGACCGAGAAGCTCGGCATCAATCCGCCGATCATGTTCGGGTTGTACGACCAGCTGAAAATGGGCGAAGGCTTGCAGCCGCACATGGCGCAACTGGCGGAGATGCGCGATCGCGTGACGAAGCTGTTCGAGGAGTTGCAACCCGATGCGGTGATCACCTGGGGTCCGTCGGGATGGACCGGTCATCCGGATCATCGACTGGTGAGCGACATCGTCACGGAAGTGTTTCAGAGCCGGACCTGGTCGAAGCCCGCGCAGCTCTACTACCCGGCGGTTCCGACGGGCAAGGTGCCCGCGAACAACCCGATTCCGCTCGCAACGGTCGACGAGCGGTTCCTCACGACGAAGATCCGCGTCTCGCAAGCGGACTACGAGAAATCGAAGGCCGGCTGGTTGTGCCATCGGACGCAGTACACGCCGGAACAGATCGAGCAGCTCTATCAGTCGCTCGTCGCCGCACAGGGCGGCATCGCGCACTTCCAGCCGCTG
>DATJIP010000221.1:0-9479 GCA_035493235.1 Steroidobacteraceae bacterium | reverse complement strand
CGCGAGCGGCGCGACCCGACTCCGTACATCGCAGCAATCCGTGAGTACAAGGACGAGAGCGCCGAGACGGTGCTCGAGTTCATCACGGCCGCTCGCAGCTCGACCAACCCGGCTGACGCCGAACGTCTGCTCGACGGCCTGCCGATCGAAGCACGGGGGAAGGCATACAGTGCCGCTTTGGTGGTACTCGGAACCCGGGCACCGGCCGAATGGCGTCGTGGCGCGGATCGCTTGCTGTTCGTCCCGGAGCGGCCGTATTTCAGTAGGGTGATCTGAAGCCGCGCCCCTTCTATCACTTGCTTTTTACAGCCCCGCACGGCTTTACTGGCGCAAAGCCTAACGATGCGGGGATTCCTATGAAGCGTCGCGATTTCGTGCAGTCGTCCTTGTGGACGGCCGCAGCCCTCAGCCTTGCCCAGTTCAAGCCCGTCTATGCCACCGCTCGCGAAGGCACGGTCGCAGATGTTGCGGCTGTCACCGGCGATGGTCGCGAGATCACGCTGCGCGGCGCCGATCTCCGGGACCTTGCCGCGAAGCTGCATGGTCAATTGTTGCTCGCCGGCGATCGTGGCTACGAAGACGCGCGCCACATCCTCAATCCATCGTTCGACAAGCATCCGGCGCTGATCGTGCAGCCGGCCGACGTGCCGGATATCCAGGCCGCCGTGAATTTCGCGCGCGCCAACAGTCTGCTCGTCGCCGTGAAGTGCGGCGGGCACAGCCACTCGGGCCAGTCGACGTGCGACAAAGGCATGCAGATCGATCTGTCGACGTTCCGCTCGGTGCGGATCGATCCGGCTGCGCGCCGTGTCTGGGCGACGGGCGGCACGCTGCTCGGACAGATCGACAAGGAGACTGCACCGCACGAGCTCGTCACTCCGCTCGGCACGGTGTCGCACACAGGTGTGGGCGGCCTGACGCTCGGCGGCGGCTTTGGCCGCATTGCACGCAAGTTCGGCATGGCCGTCGACAACCTGGAGTCGGTCGATATCGTCACGGCCGACGGCAAGCTCGTGCATGCAAGCGCCAGCGAGAATCCCGAGCTCTATTGGGGCGCGCGCGGCGGCAGCGGCAACTTCGGCGTGGTCACGCAGTTCGAGTTCAAGCTGCATCCGATGAAGCGCGAGGTCATCGCCGGCCAGGTGCTGTTCCCGCTCGCCAAGATGCGCGACATGCTGACACTGTGGGGCGAGTACGCGCCGACGGCGCCTGACGAGCTGTACGTCGATCCGACCGTGATGCAGCCTCCGGGCAATGCTCCCGGCATGGCGATGCTGCAGGTCTGCTACTGCGGAGCGCCGGCCGATGCGGAAAAAGCGCTCGCGCCGATCCGCAAGCTCGGGCCCGTCAAGGACACGATCAAGACGATGGAGTACGTGCAGGTGCAGCGGTCGCAGGATTCGACCGATACGCGCGCCATTGCGTCGTACCTCAAGGGCGGCTTCGTCGGCAAAGTGCCGGGAGAGCTCGTGACTGCGATGGTCGACGGCTTCCACGGCGATCCGCGCCGTACGACGGTGCTGTTCTTCCAGCATTGCGGCGGGGCCGGCTCGCGCATAGCAGACGATGCGACCGCGTTCGCCCATCGCTACGCAATCGGCAACATGATGGCGGTCGTAGCCTGGCCGATCGGCGACAAGGACGCGTCGGTGCACATCGAGGCGGCGCGCGCGTACTGGAAGACGCTCGAGCCGTTCACGCGCGGCTTCTATGTCAACGACATGGCGCGAGAGGTCACCGCGAAAGACATCAACGAGAACTATCGCGGCAACTATCAGCGCCTGGTGTCGTTGAAGACGAAGTACGACCCGACCAATCTGTTCCGCTTGAATGCGAACGTCACGCCGATGAAGGCGTGAAGCTCAACGCAACAGACGCTCGACATCCTCCGGCGGCCGCCCGATCGCGGCCGCGTCGCCGCGCACCACGATCGGTCGCTGGATCAGGATCGGATCCTTCACCATCGCCTTGACCCATTCCTTGGGGCCCAGCGTTTTGCCCGCGTACTTGTCCTTGAACACCTGCTCGTTGCGGCGGATCAGCTCCAGCGGCTTGATGCCCAGCTTGCGCACGATCGCGGTAAGCTCGGCTTCGCTGGGCGGACTCTTCAGGTACTCGACGATCTGCGGCTCGTGGCCGCGCGCGCGGATCAGCGCCAGCGTCTCGCGGCTCTTGGTACACGCCGGATTGTGATAGATGGTCAACGTGTCGCGCATGGTCGCTGTCCTGATGGTGATGGCGAATCTTACCGCTTGCGCCAGCATTGCCAACCGCCCGCAGCGCGCGGCGCATTCGAGCTACGGTTGTATGGACGCAGTGGTGAAGGAAAAGGTGCCGGCGAATTTGCCCGACAAGCGGCAGCATTGCCTCGCGGGCGGATTCATAGCGCGTTATTGCAGTATCACGGAAGCGTATCTGGCCGGGGCGGGGAAAGAGATGCGTGATTTGTTCAGCCGGGGCGATACAGCGCAGTGGCAGGATTGGCAGGCGGATCGCGTCGGCATCGAGTGCGCGCGAGAGGCGCAGGATGATGCTGCCGTGGCAGCGTGTTGCTCTGAGCGAGGCTATTGACGGCTGGTCGGCATCAATCGCTCTGCTTGCGCGCGAGCCGATGCACGAGCGGCTCGGTCGCAGCATCGCGCGAAAACCGCACGCCGGCGACCGTCAATGCGGCCGCGCTGAATCCGATGAGCACGACGAGATCGAGACCGACCTCGAAGTCCGGGACTGCGGCAACGGCTGGGCCGGCCAGGCCCGCGTGCTTGAGGAGGTCGACACCGTACGTGTAGGGATTCAGTGTTGCGATGAGCCGCAGAACTGCCGGCAACTGTTGCACCGGATAGAGGGAGCCCGACAGAAAGAACACGGGAAAGATCACCAAATTCATCATGGTCGCGTAGTTCTCGAGCGTGCGCGACCACGCTGCCACCAGCATGCCGAGACTCGCGCAAGCGAACGCCGTGCCGAGCAGCCCAACCGCCAGCAGCCACAGCGAGACTTGCGAGCTCACGTAGCCGAGCAGCGCGAGCAACACCAGCAGCATGAGTGCCTGGACGAGCGCAGCAAGTGTCGCGCCCAGTGTCTTTGCCAACGCGATCCAGTAATGCGCAAGCGGTGCGATCACGAGCATGCGCATGACGCCGGACTCCTTGTCGTACACCGTGGAGAGCGCAGCGAGCATGGCGCCGAACAACAGGCTCATGCCGAGAACGCCCGGCACGAGGAAACTCTGCGCCTTGAAGCCAGCACCGATGACCAGCAGCCACAGGAGGGGTCGCACCATGGCAGACAGCAAACGCCCCCGCTGCCGCAACAGCTTCAGCGCTTCGCGCTCGAGCACGGCAATCATGGGGCGGGCAGTCATCGGGTGACCCAGAGGAACACGTCATTCAGATTCGGCCTGCGCCAACGCACGGCCCGCGCCTTCGATCCCAGTTCCGCTTGCGAGAGCAGATCAGCCGTCGCGCTGTGGCAGCGGAAATGCAGGCAATCGCCATCGATGAGCGCCTCACCGAGCCGCGGGGCGAGCTGCTCGGCCAATTCCGCCCGCCGGTCCGTCTCGACTTCGATGATGTGCGTGCCGAGTTGCTCGACCAGCGCGCGGGGAGATCCGCTGCGCACGATACGGCCCGAGCTCAGGAAGGCGACCTCGTCGCAGTCGATCGCTTCCTCCAGGTAGTGAGTCGTCAGAAACACCGTGATGCCGAGCTCGCTTCGGAGCCTGCCGATGTGCCGCCAGATGGCGCGGCGGTTGGGCACGTCCAGGCCGATCGTCGGCTCGTCCAGGAAGAGAACCTGCGGTCGATGGATGACGCCGCGTGCGATATCGAGCGCGCGGCGCATGCCGCCGGAAAGTGCTGCGACGGGCACGTCGCGCCTCTCGCTCAAACCGAAGAGCTCCAGCAACTCGGCGCTGCGTTCGCGGATTGCGGCGCGCGACAGACTATTGAGCAGTCCGGCGAAGCGCAGATTCTCGGCGACCGTGAGCGTGCGATCGAGCGCCGGATCCTGAAACACGACGCCGATGGCGCGACGTACGGCGAGCTGCTGCGTGCTCACTGCGCTGCCGGCTACCCACGCTGCACCCGAGGTCGGGCGGATTAAAGTGGACAGCATGTGGATCGTGCTCGTCTTGCCGGCGCCGTTCGGACCCAGCAGTCCGAAGAACCGACCGGGCGCAATCGCCAGATCGACGCCGGCCACGGCCAGAGTTTCCCCGTACCGTTTCGTCAGGCGCTCGGCACTGATCGCGAGCGCGGGCCGGTTCATGACACAGCGAGAGAGTTGCGGTGATCGCGGAAGAAGAGTGGCTTCTCGACGAGGCGCCGGTGCCCGGCGCCGGCAACTGCCGCGGTGACGAGGTGGTGGTGAGGCGAGAGGTCGCAAACCGGATCGGCATTCGCCGCATCGCCCGTCAGCAGGTAGGCCTGGCAGCGGCAGCCGCCGAAGTCCTTGGTTTTCTCCGGGCAGCTGCGGCAAGGTTCCTTCATCCAGGCGTCGCCGCGAAAATGATTGAAGGCGGGCGAGTCGTACCAGATCGACTCGATGCTCGCATCGCGCACGCTCGGGAACGTGAGGTCGGGCAGCATGCGCGCCGCGTGACAGGGAAGGGCGATGCCATCCGGCGCAACGTTGAGAAAGACCGAGCCCAGGCCGTTCATGCACGGCTTGGGCCGGCGCTCGAAGTAGTCGGGTACGACGAAATAGATCTGCATGCGCTCACGCACTCTGGCGCGGACGCGTTGCGTAACTTCCTCGGCTCGCTGCACTTGTTCGCGGCTGGGGAGCAGATGCTCGCGGTTGAACCACGCCCAGCCGTAGTACTGGGTATTCGCGAGCTCGACGTACTGGGCACCCATCTGCTCCGCCATGTCGAGGATCTGCTCGACGTGGTCGATGTTGAGCCGGTGCAGAACGACGTTCAGCACCATCGGATAATCGTAGCGCCGGATGAGCGCGGCGACTTTCGACTTGAGGTCGAACGTGCGCGTGTGGCTCAGGAAGTCATTCATTTCCCGCGTGCTGTCCTGGAACGACAGCTGAATGTGATCCAGGCCCGCACGCTTCAAGGCCTTGATGCGTGACTCGTTCAGGCCGACGCCGGACGTGATGAGGTTCGTGTAGAAGCCCAGCGCATGCGCTTCGGCAACGATCGGCTCCAGGTCATCGCGCAGCAACGGCTCGCCGCCGGACAGTCCGAGCTGCACGGCACCGAGGGCGCGCGCTTCGCGCAAGACGCGCAGCCAGTCGTCGGTTTCCAGCTCGGGGCCGATGCGCGCGAAGTCTGTGGGGTTGGAGCAGTACGCACAGTGCAGCGGGCACCGATACGTGAGCTCCAGCAGCAACCACAGCGGCGGCCCTGGTCTCACGGGCGGATCTCCAGCCATCTCTTCTCCAGAGCCATGGACACGAACGCCGTGACGTCGTCGGACAAGCCGCTGACGCCGAAGGTGCACTCGAGATCCGCGACGATCTCGGTGATCATGCGCTCGCCATCGCACCTGCGCAGGATTTCGCCCGCGCTCTGGTTGAGCTTCACCATCCCTTCCGGATAGAGCAGCACGTGTGCGCCTTGCGCCGGCTCCCATTGCAGCCGCAAGCCGCGACCGATGCGCGGCCTGGCGTCAGCAGCAACTGCGCTCATGACGTGACTCCATAGCGTTGGGCCATCGCGTCATTCATCTGCCAGAGCACGTCGAGCTTGAACTGCAGAATCTCCAGCGCGCGCTCCTGTGCTGCTCGCGTCGCAAACCGTTCCAGCGTGACGGCGAGGCCGAACTCGACGTCGCGCCGTGCGAGATTGATGCGGCTCTGGAAGTACTGCAGACCCGCACGGTCGATCCAGGGGTAGTGCTCGGGCCAGCCGGCGAGGCGTTGCTTGTGGATCTCAGGTGCGAAGAGTTCGGTGAGCGATGAGCACACCGCCTCTTCCCACGGCGCGCGCCTTGCAAAGTTCACATACGCATCGACGGCGAAGCGCACCCCGGGCAACACATCGATCAGACTCTCGACCTGCGCACCTGACAGCCCGACGGCATCTGCCAGGCGCAGCCAGGATTCGATGCCGCCGGGATCGTCGCCGTAGCCGTCGTGATCCAGAATGCGCTGCACCCAGTTGCGGCGCACGTCGCGGTCGGAGCAGTTGCTGAGGATGGCGGCGTCTTTGATCGGAATGCTGATCTGGTAGTAGTAACGGTTCGCGACCCAGCCGCGAATCTGCTCGCGATTCGCCGCGCCTGAATTCAGCATGACGTTGAACGGGTGATGGATGTGATATGCGCGGCCTTTTTCCCGCAGCCGCTGTTCGAACTCCTCCTTGCTCCACGCGGCGGCGGTCACAGCACGATCTCCATGCCGTCCCACGCGACTTCCACTGCGCGCCGCGTCAGTTCGGCACGCTCGGCGGAGTCCTCGTCGAGTATCGGGTTGGTGTTGTTCACGTGAATGAGAATCTTGCGAGTGGAGCGCGGCAGCCGTTCGAGCCACTCGAGCATGCCGCCTGGGCCGCTTTGCGGCAGATGACCGATGTCGCGGGCGCGTTTGTGCGAGACGCCGAGGCGGATCATCTCGTCATCGGTCCAGAACGTACCGTCCACCAGAACACAGGCAGCGGCTTGCATGCTGCGCCAGACATGTTCGTCCATGGCGCCGAGGCCCGGTGCATAGAGTGCCGCGCGCCCTGTGACTTCATCAGTGATGACCAGCGCTACGTTGTCGCCGGGCACGGGCGACTCGCGGTTAGGTGAATACGGCGCCGGCTTGCTGGCGACCGGCAATGCGCGCCAGCGCACGTGCGCCACGCCGTCGACGACGAACTCCTCGCCATCGATCCCGATGCGCTGACGGTTGACGCCGCAATAGTGCGAGAGCACCTGCAGCACCGGGTTGCCGCGCGTGAGATCGGCGTAGCTGCTGTCGGTGCACCACAGTGGCCACGGCTGCACCGACTCTCTCAACATGTACAGGCCGGTTGTGTGGTCGACCTGACCGTCGACGAGGACGATCGCTGCGAGGGCGCTGTCGCGCACCGCGCGACCGGACTGCAGGACGGGATTCGCCGCGAGCTGGGCGAGGATATCCGGTGAGGCATTGACCAACGCCCACGAGCTGTCGGAGCCGCCGGCCACTGCAATCGACGACTGCGTCCGCGCGCGCGAGCGCTGCGTGCCGTTGCGGAATCCGGCGCAATTACTGCAGTTGCAGTTCCACTGCGGGAAGCCGCCGCCGGCAGCGGATCCCAGCACTCGGATCTTCACGGTTGTACGGCGGCAGCGTCAGCAGCCGCTGCCGCCGCCCTGGCATCACCGATGGGCGATGTACATGGTGATTTCCATGCCCCATCGGAAATCGAACGCTGCAGGTGTTTCCCATTTCATGACGCTGCTCCTAAGTTTCTGGTCGAAAGCGGCCAAGGCCCTTTCGACAAAGCGCCGTCAAAAGACCTGACTTTGCCGGCTCCTTGGGTCGACGCCATCTTCCGCAGTGCCGGGGCCGGCCGAAACCGGATCATCATGAAACTGACCTCATGATTTTCATGAGCCCGCTGCGTGCCGGTGCTGCAGGGCTGTAACATCCGGGCTGATGAAGCTGCGCACTCGCTTGAACATCATCGTTGCGGGGCTGACCGCCGCATTCGTGGTGGTATTGATCGCGGCCCAGCTCGAGAATGCGCGCGCCTCCGTACGGGAGGAAATCCATGCCGCGAACCGGGTTGCATCGCAATTGCTCGGGCGGCTGGCGGGTATCTATTCGCGCGAGGGGGGTCCCGAGTTGTTGCAGCAGTTTCTGCAGCAGCTGGGGCGGGTGCGCGCGAACGACATCATTCTGCGCTCGCCGTCCGGAGAGGAGCTCTACCGATCGCCGCCGCCGACCTGGAAGGCGGGGCGCGAAGCGCCGGCGTGGTTCGCGCGCCTGCTCGCGCCGCAGACTGCGAGATACACCTTCCCGCTGCCCGGTGGCACGCAATTGATCGTCGAAGCCCAGGCCTCGCGCGCCATCCTCGATGCCTGGGACGATCTGACGCGGCTGCTCGTCATCGCGGCCATCATGCTGGCTGTCGTGAATGGGCTCGCGTTCTGGCTGGCAGGGCGAGCGCTCGCACCGTTCCCGACGATCGCCGAGGGTCTCGAACGAATCCAGCGCGGTGAGCTGGCTCATCGTCTGCCCGGTCTCGCGGGTTCCGAGGCCCACGCAATGGGCGAGGCATTCAATCGAATGGCACAGGCCGTGGAAGACAACGTTCAAGCCGAGCGCAAGGCACGTGAAGCACAGATGCAGCTCGAGGATCGTCGTGAGATGGCGCTCCTGGTCGAGCAGCGAGTGGAGGAAGAGCGGCGCATCATCGCGCACGAGCTGCACGATGAGTTCGGCCAGTCCGTGACGGCGATCCGCAGTCTCGCGCTCGCGATTGTCACGCAGGTCGGCGCGGATCATCCGGCAACGGGCGATGCTGCGCGGCTGATCTCCGACGAAGCGGCGCGGCTGTACGACGCCATGCACGGTCTCATCCCGAGACTGATGCCACTGTCTCTGGATACACTCGGACTCGCGGCCACGCTGGAGAATCTCGTGCGGGACTGGCAGCGCCGCTATCCCTCAGTCGCGCTGACGCTGCGTCACGATCTGCCGATCGATCTCGGTCCGAGCGCAACGCTCGCGATGTACCGGGTCGTGCAGGAGGGTCTCATCAACGCGCTACGGCATGCTCGCGCTACACAGGTCCACATGAGCCTGGAAGCAGATGCGCAGCGAATCGTCGTCACGGTCAGCGATGACGGCGTCGGGTTGCCGCAGGAGTGGTCGCGCCCGGGGCACTTCGGGCTGCGTGGACTGGCGGAGCGCATCCGGCATCTCGGTGGAACCTTGAGTATCGGCAATCACGAGCCGCGCGGTGCGTGCCTGATCGCTGAGATCCCGCTGGCGGCGGCATCATGATCACAGTGCTGCTGGTGGACGATCACGCCGTCGTCCGGACCGGATTTCGACTGCTGCTGCAATCGGTGGCGAACATCTCGTCTGTCAGCGAGGCCGAGTCCGGCGAAGTGGCGTATCAGCGCTACGTGGAGCTCGCGCCCGACGTCGTCGTCATGGATCTCGCCATGCCGGGTATGGGTGGGCTGGAGGCGCTGCGGCGAATTCGCGCGCGCGATCCGCACGCGCGGATCCTGGCTCTTTCGGCGCATGACGATCCGACGCACGCGCGGCGAGCGTTCAACGAGGGCGCGCTGGGCTTTCTGTCGAAGCGCAGCGCGCCCGAAGCGTTGATCGAAGCCGTCACGACCGTTGCGGCCGGCCGGCGCTTTCTCGATGTGAGCCTCGCGCAGAAGCTGGCGCTTGCGGACATCGAAGGTACGGTGAAGTCGCCCATCGAGCGATTGTCGGAGCGCGAGTTCGAAGTCTTCGTCCGCCTGGCGCGCGGTGCGACCGTGCAGCGCATTGCCGAAGATCTCAAGTTGTCAGCCTCGACCGTCGGCACGCAC
>DATJIP010000220.1:0-9172 GCA_035493235.1 Steroidobacteraceae bacterium | reverse complement strand
ATCGCGCTCCAGGTATGACGCCTCACCGTCGCGTTTGTTACAGCGAGGAGATCTACTTACATGGCGTGGTGACGGTCGATCACTTGCCGTCTCTAAAGCGTCTTCAAGTCGGCGGACTCGCTGCGCAGCTCGCGCAGGAATTGTTCGAGCTCGCTCACGCGTTGTGCCGTCCGCGCTTTGCCCGCCTTGGACACGATGCGCGATGGGACTGACTTGAGCGAATCTTCCAGTCCCTTCACGGCCTGCGATCCATCTGGATTGCCGCCTTTGGGATCGACGAGGCCGAAAGCGCGAGCGACGCCGATGGCTCCGAGCCAGTCGAGTGCGTCGGCGTCGTGGAGATAAATCGCTTCGGGTCCGACCGGATCGCGCGCGTACATGTGCGTGCGGATCGCGCCGCGCACCGCTTCGATCTTCGTCATTGGAAATCCAGTGTCTGCCAGCAGGGCCTCGACGAGTTGCGCCGCCTGGTCCTGATGATCGACGCCGGACTTGCGGAAGGGCGCGAACGCGGCGACGTCGTGCAGGTAGGAAGCTGCGTAGATCACGTCATCGTCCAGCGTGACCTGATCCGCTGCAGCGAGCTCTTTCGCCAGCTGATAGTCGCGTGCGGAGTGCGAGAGACCCCATGCCGGATGCTTCATGTTGGCAGCGACAAAGCTTTCAACTGCTTTTCGCCAATTGCCAGTGTGTTCGATGGTTGGCGTCGGCGCGTCGGCCGCAACCGCGGCGGAAGCGAGATTGACGAGTGCGACAGCGACAAGCAGCGCGAGACGGCCACTGCGATTCAGAATTGCGAATGACAAGTGACTCTCCTTTGCACGGGAAGCGTCGCACTGTACCGATTCTTCCGGCGTTCTTGCTTGCTTTGTGACGAAGGGCTTCATATCGCGGCCGAAGCAGCGGGGGCGGGCGACGAAGCTTCTCGATAGGAATCCGCAACCACCCAGGCCGCGGCCGTCAGCGCGCACGAGACGACGAACTCAGTCCACTTGCCGGCATCGATGTTGCCGGCCACGACCACCGGCACCCACACCAGCAGCGTGAACAAGCCGATCTGCCAAGCGGAGAGCACGGCTGCCAAACGCGCGTACTTGCCGATGAGTATGGCGACGCCCGCTGCAATGTAAGTGGCGCCAGTGAAGTACGCCCATGCCATCGATCCTGGTAGCCAGCCGGGCACAAGCGATGCAGTCAATTTGGCGTATGCAAAATGGGCGATGCCGAAGACAACCATCGACACCCCGTAGATCACTCTCGCGACGCGCAGGCCTTTGTCGCCAGTTGCGAAGGCCAGGCGCTGCTTGTCCCAATCGTTGCCGAACCAGGCGTACAGCACCCAGGCGCCAGCCAGCATCACTGCCGTCTCGGCACAGGTCTCATAAGAGACCGCAGACGCGGGATCGGCGACGATGAAGCGCGCCTTGAACACCAACAACCAGAGCAATACGAAGACGACCAGCACACGAGCAGCGGCTGCCGCGATGCGCGGCAGGAACAGGCCGATGCCGCATGCCAGGGAAATGAACGCGCTCACATACGCCAGCACTTCGCGTGCGGGCAGGCTCTTGGACACGGGTTGCCAGATCGGCGAGAAATCTCCGCTGATCAGGCCAATCAATCCGACTGCGATCATCGTCGCCGCAAAGACCGCGTGACCATGGCTGGCGATACGCATCCCCGTACCCTCACGATCGAGTCAGTAACGCCCCTGCAAGCAACAGGATCAAACCCGCGCTGAGCGCGAGCGACCAGTGAATGCCGATCATCTGGCCTAGAATACCCACCGAGAAGCCGCTGAACATCCGCGTGCCGAGCGAAGCCATCGAAAACACACCAATGATACGGCCGCGTTTTTCAGCCGGCGCATGCAGCTGCACCAGTGTTTGCGACATCGAATTGAAGGACAGCTCGAGAAATCCCGCTACGAGCAGCAAGAGCAGCGCGAGCGGATACGCCGACGCGAGCGCGAAGCTGCCGAGTGCAATTGCCCACAGCGTCGCGAGAATCAGCGCGGTGCGTGGATCGGGCCGCAGCAGTCCGAAGGTTTCGAGCGCGATGCCGGCGGTCAGCGCGCCGGCCGCATCTGCAGCGAGCAACATGCTGTACGAGATGCCGGGATCGCCATGCCCGAGGTCCGTCGCGAAGCCAGGCATCTGCGCCTGATACGCGTTGCCGATGAAGAACGCCGCACCGCCGGCAAGCATCGTCATCGTCGCAACCACGGGGTAGTGGCGAATGTCGCGGATCACTCCCAACACGTCGCCGATGCTGCGCACAGCAGGTGCCGGCGCTGGTTGCTCGCCGCGAAAGCGGGGCCCAAACGGCGCTTTCCACAGCCACAGCGTGAACGGCAGATAGATGAGTGCGTTGACGAACAGCGCATACGCCGGCCCGAACGCGAGCAGGAAACCGCTGCCGACCGCGGGTCCGAGGAACATGCCGAGGTAACGGCCGGTCGCATTGAGACGCACGGCACTTTGCAGACCATCGCGACCGACGATGTCGTGCAAGAGCAGTTGCGACGTGGGACTCCATAAGACGCCGGCGATCCCATGCACAATGAGCAACGCCGCAGCGTGCCACATCTGCAACTTCCCCGTGAGGATCAGCACTCCCCAAGCGAGCGACACGAGTATGAACAGCACCATGCCGGCTTGAATCAGCCGTCGCGGATCCACGCGCTCCGCGAGCGCACCGACGGGAACAGAAAAGAGCAGGAACGGCAGCCAGTGCGCAATGACTGCAAAGCCGCCGAGCGCCGGCGATTTGAAGTGCTGAAAGATCACCCAGTAGGTGATCACGTGCTCGATGTTGTCGGCCATCATGGCCAACACACCGCCGGCCAGAAACGGCTTGAAGCCGGCGTGGCGAAACGCGACGAAGGAGTACGACACCGGGATCAGTAGTTCCAGCTGTCGAGATCGGCGCCCGCAGGTGCGGTCTTACGGATGCGTTCCACTGCAATCGGTATGAACATCTGGTGATAGCGCAGCCGCGACTCTGCGTTCGGCCGCGTGTGATCGCCGTTCCAGCAATGCTCGGCGCGACGTCCGTAGTCGATCACGCCTTCGAACTTGGGATGGCGCGTCGACTCCAGGAATTCCTGCGCCAGGTACACCGCGCTCTCGAGATAGTAGTTGTCGAGCTCGCCGACGTAGAGGTGAATCTTGCCGCGCAGCTTCTCGCCGAGCCCTTTCTCCCAGTCCCGTCGCATGATGTCGACCAGGTCGTAATTCTCGCGCCAGTATTTGGCGACCTCGCGATCGATCTCGCCGGTGCGCTTGTTCCAGATGGGCTTCGGATAGCCATCGGCGCCGACAGGTGAGAACACTGCTTGCCAGATATCCCATTGCCCGCCTGACCGGCTGTTCGGTCCCAACACGAACTCGAGGCGATTCACTTCTTCGAGCGTTGCCACCGGCCGGCCCAGGTAATCGCGCATCGCGATGCGCGGTGTCTGCTTGAATGGAGCATCAACCGTGTACGCGTTGCGGTCCTCGTACACATTCACGCTGCCGTAAGCGCGAAAGTCGATCGGATCCGGACAAGCCGCGAACGCCCCGTTGTAGAAGTCCGGGTACTTCACTTGAACCGCGAGAGCTTCCCAGCCGCCAGTCGAGCCGCCGTAGGTGAAGCGCGACCAGCCTTCGCCGATCGCGCGGTATTTCTTTTCGAGGTAGGGAATCAGCTCCTGCTGAATCGCATCCGCGTACGGGCCGAGGTTCTGCGAATTCACCGCGTACGAGTCGTCGTAGTACGGATTCGCGTGCTGAATCTCGATCGCGATCACGCGCGGAAACTTCGGGCTGGTCCAATCCTTGTAGAGCTGATGCGCGAGCTCCTGCTGCAGCCGGTTGTAACCCTTCAACCGGAAGCGATCGCTGTAGTCGGGCGCCAGGTTCGCCTCAGGCGGCTGCGGTCGAAACCCGTCGAAGTCTTCCGGAAAATGGCCGTGATTGATCATCAGCGGATAGCGCGCCTTCGGATGCTCGGCCCAGCCGCTCGGCAACAGCACGTGCGCGCCGAGGTACATCGGACGTCCCCAGAACTCCGAGAGCAGGCGGCTCTTGATGCGCTCGTGCTTCACCCACTCGGTGTCCACGGGCGGCTTGATCGGCTCGATGACCTGATCCAGCACGAGCGCGATCGACGCCTGATCGGCGGGATCGAACTTGATCTCACGAACCGTGCTGTAGAGATTGCCGGGCGCTTTGCTCCAGGCCTGTCCTTCGCCGCGATCCATCGGCAGCTGCACGACATGGCCATCCTTGCGCTTGAACGTCTCATATTTATGCAGCACCACCTGCACGCGATAGGTACCAGCGGGGACGTCAGCGAGACTTACGCGTGGATAGCCTAGCGCTTTCGCGTCGAAGACCAGCGGACCGCTGCCTTTCCAATCGCTCGCATCGATGCCGAACACCTGCTGACTGGCCGTACCTTCCTGGATCAGGAATCGCGGTTCCTTGCTGGGATCCACCGACAAAAGCAGCAGCAGCCGGCCGGTGAGCGGCTCGCGAGCCTGCCCGGGCGCGAGCGTGACGGAGAACGTTGCGGCCTGCGCGGTGCCAAGACCCAGGCAAGCCAGGAGAAGGGCGTAGCGGAGCATTGTTGTTATTCCTCGAGGCGCGATTTGATATCAGTGTAGGCGTCGGCAATCAGCTTGCGCAGGCCCTGAGCATCGAAGGGCGAGTTGGGCTCGAGTTTAACGTGCCGCATGCGCTTGCCGCTGCCTTCGAGCAGGCCCGCGGGATCTTCGAGCAGCGCGCCGTAGAAAAAGCCGACGTTGACGTGGCGCTTGAAGGTATTGACGTAGCCGAACGGCGCGTCCTCGACGCACGCGACGGGGCAGCCATCGTGGATCAACTCCCCAACGTCGTCGCCACAGCGCCGCATGAGGGTGAACCACTCCTTGGCAATGGCGCGCAGCTCGACGGGCTCGTCGCTCAGCCAGCGCGCGACTGCTGGATCGCGCCTGGCGCCCTTCGAGAGCCGAAAGATGTCCACGCGGTCGATCAGACCGCGGACATCCAATGCAACCCGCTTAGTTCTTCGCATACCCCGGCAGGTGAGTCTGCTTGTCCGCGCTCGCCAGCGCAATCGCATCAGCGCCTGCGGGAAACCGGAGTTGACCTGACGTGTCGTGGACCGCGCGCCACACGGCTTCCGCCACGTCACTAGCATGCGTGACCTCGGCCGGCTGCGTGAACGCTGCAAGCACGTTCTGAGCGAAAGATGCGTACGCCTCTGGAATCAGCCCCTGCATCCTCGTGCCGCTGTTGTGCGCGAAGCCCGTCGAAGGTCCATAGCCGGGCTCGACCAGCTTTGCCCGAATATCGAACGCCTCGAGCTCGAAAGCGAGCGAGGCGGTGAAGCCCTCGATTGCCGTCTTGCTCGCCGCGTAAACTGCGACCAGCGGCATCGGCGCCAACGTCGCGCTGGACGTCACATTGATCACGGCGCCAGACCTGCGCGCGCGAAACTGCGGCAGCACTGCCTGCGTCATCGCCATCACGCCGAACGTATTCGTTTCGAATACTTCACGCGTCGTCGCCATCGGCGTCGCTTCGAAGGCGCCGAACAAACCGATGCCGGCGTTGTTGACCAGCACGTCGATCGGGCCGCTCGCCGCCAACGCGGCAGCAATGCTTTCCGGTCTCGTTACGTCGAGCGGTAGTACGACGAGTCGCTGCGACCGCGGCAGCAGATCGGTGCGTGGCGTTCGCATCGTGGCGATGACCTTCCAACCTCGGGAATGGAAGTAGCGCGCGGTCTCCAGGCCGTAGCCGGACGAGCAACCGGTGATGAGTGCAGTCTTCATGGCGAGCTCCGTGTTGGTTTGCACGGGGCAAACGATAGCGACGGCCGGCCGGACGCTCTACAATCGAAAGTCCACATATCGTTTGCGAGAGTCCGGCTATGAGCGATCCGCTGGCGGAGATCATCGCGCTGCTGCGGCCGCGGGCCGTGTTCTCGAAGGGCATCAGCGGCGCCGGCCGCTGGGGCGTGCGCTACTCGGAGTTCGGTCACCCCAGCTTCTGTGTCGTGCTCGAAGGCAGCTGTCGCCTGGCAGTCGCCGGCGCGGCTCCGGTCACGCTGCAGGCAGGCGATTTCGTGCTGCTGCCGTCGACACCCGGCTTCACGATGACCGGGTTCGAGCCGGTGAAACCCGTGCTACTCGATCCGAAAGTCAGCGCTGCCGCGACCGGCGATGTGCGTCATGGCAGGCGCGGCGGTCGGCCCGATGTGCGTTTGCTCGGCGGCTATTTCATCTTCGATTCGCCCGACGCGCCGCTGCTCGTCTCGCTGCTCCCGGCGATTCTGCATGTCCGCGGCGTCGAGCGATTGACTGCGCTGGTGCGACTGGTGGGCGAGGAATCGCGCGAGCGCAGGCCAGGCCGCGATCTCGTGCTCGCGCGTCTCATCGAATTGCTGCTCATCGAGTCACTGCGCTCGAAGCCCGACAACGACACGCCCCCCGGTCTGCTGCGCGGTTTGGCAGATGCGCGGCTCGCCGCGGCGATCCGCCACATCCATGGCGATCCCGCGCGCTCGTGGACCGTCGAACAACTCGCCAGTAAGGTGGCGCTCTCACGCTCGGCGTTCTTCGACCGCTTCTCGCGGGCGGTAGGCTTGCCCCCGATGGAATATCTCGTCGCGTGGCGCATGGCTCTCGCCAAGGATTTGCTACGTCGCGGCGACATTGGACTGGCTACGGTTGCCGAGCGGGTGGGCTATGGCTCAGCCAGTACCTTCAGCACCGCGTTCAGCCGGCACGTCGGTCAGCCGCCGAGCCGCTACGCGCGTGAACGCCATCTCGCCGCCGGCTGAGCGCAGGATTATCATTTCCGCGCAATGTCCCGCCGCGTCCTCATCTCGATACTGGCAGCAGCTGCACTCGGCGCAGTCGCGCTGCCAGCGCATGCCGATTGGGTCGAGGCCAGCAGCGATCACTTCGTCATCTACGGCGACCAGGACGAGACGACGGCGAGACGGTTTGCCGAGAAGCTCGAGCGTTTTCACGACGCGATGGCGTACGTGTACAAGAAGCCGCAGAGCAAGCCGGGTCCGTCCAACCGGGTGACGATCTTCGTGGTCTCGAGCAGTGCCAAGGTGCGCGAGATCCTCGGGAACAAGGACCGGTGGCTCGGCGCCGTCTACATCCCTCGTGCCGGAGCTTGCATCGCCCTGATCCCGACGCTCAGTGGCTCTTCGGACTTTGGACAAGCGAGTCTCTTTCATGAGTACGCGCACCACTTCATGCACGGCAGTCTGACTGCTCGCGCTTATCCGCGCTGGTTCATGGAAGGGTTCGCGGAGTTCTTTGCCAGTGTGCGGTTCGAGAAGGACGGCAATGTCCTGCTCGGCGCGCCGGCCAACTATCGCGGGGCGGAGCTGGCCTATGCCCCCGAGGTCCCGATACGCACGCTGCTCGACTTCGATGGCGGCAGGAAAGAGAAGAAGTCCTACGACTCGTTCTACGGGCAGAGCTGGGTGCTGTTCCACTATCTGCAGATGGCGCCCGAGCGCGCGGGTCAGCTGGCGCAATATCAGAGCCAGCTGGCCACGGGCCATCCCGCATTGGAGTCGGCCGAAGCAGCCTTGGGCGATCTCGACCGGCTCGAACGGGACATGGATGCCTACGTCAAGCGGCGTAAGCTCTCCGCGATGGTTGTTCCTGCTACCGCGATCGATATCGGTGTGATTCAGGTGCGCGGCCTGCGTCGCGGTGAAGCGGCAATGATGCCCACCATGATCGAGTCGAAAGCCGGTGTCGACCGTGAAGAGGCTCTGCAGCTCGTGCCCGAGGCTCGCAAAGTCGCAGCGCTCTATCCAGACGACCCAGCAGTGCTCTCTGCTCTGGCAGAAGCCGAGTTCGATGCAGGCAACGACGACGCGGCAGTCGCAGCGGCGGATCGTGCAATCGCCATCGATCCCAAGCAGATCAACGCCCACATCCAGAAAGGCTATGCGATGGCGCGCAAGGTCGAGACCGGCGTCCTGCCGAAGGAATCGTGGAAGGACGTGCGCCAGCAATTCATCAAGGCGAACAGCGTCGAGAACGATCATCCGATCCCGCTCGTGCAGTTCTATCTCACCTACCGCAAGCAGGGCATCCCGCCGACGAAGAACGCAATCGACGGCGTCGAGTGGGCACTGACACTCGCGCCGTTCGACGATTCACTGCGCTGGCTCGTGGCACAGCAGCTGGTTGAGGACAAACGTTACAAGGATGCACTGACGGCTCTGGGTCCGCTCGCTTACAGCCCGCACCCAGGCGAGCACACTGACGCCGCGCGGCAGCTGCTGAACGAAGTCGAAGCCAAACTCGGCGACGGCGACGCGGAGAAGCCAGTCGAGTAGGGCGGGCGGGCTCGCTACGACTTCACCATGTTCATCACCTGCGTGACATCCAGCGAGCGTGCCTTCTGCTGGATGTCGCCGGAGTACTGGCCTTGCAATTGCTTCGCCTGGCTGAGCAGCGACTGATACGTCTGCTGCAGTAACGTGGTGTTCATCTGTCGACCGCCAGCGTAGTAACGCTTCGCGAGTTGACCGAGTGCGTAGGTCGTCGCGAACGAGAACGCCGCACCGGCGGCCACGCTGCCGAGTCCGCGGCCGAGTCCGCCGGCAACCGCGCCGAGTAATCCGCCCAGGAGTTTGCGGCCGACCTGTTCGACGTACTGCGACGTCAGGCCCACGCCGGCCGTCGCCACGAATTCCTTGATGTGTCCTTGATCCATCTGGTAGCCGTACGATTGCCCGATGCGATAGACCAGCTTCATCTGCAGCGGAATGATCGCCATCGTCGCGAGGGACTGCGGCAAGAGTTCGATCGCGCCATTCGCGATCGCATGATTCAGGATGTACTTGTCCATCTCGGCATCCGACATCGAGCTGGCGCTGGCCGGTGTTGCCGAACCTGCCGCGAGAGGCGCGGCCGCAACGGCATCTGCCTGCCGCACGACTTCGGCCGCCTTCCCGGCATCGAGCTGCAAGGCATCCCGCAACTCGCGCAGGAACTGCTGTTCGGCCGGACTGGCAACTCCATCAGCATCGCAGACGCACACCGCCATCTCGTACGCCAACTGCTTGTGAGCAGGATCGGTGAGCGCAGCAGCTGCCTTCGCAACATCGATTCGCTTGAGCAGCACATCTTGATATAGCG
>DATJIP010000219.1:0-15786 GCA_035493235.1 Steroidobacteraceae bacterium | reverse complement strand
GGCGACGCGGTCCCAGACCTCGCCGACTTCGAGCGACTCGGCGATGGCGCGCGCCACGGACGCGAGTGCGACGTGGAGCTGCGAGTGGCCGATCGTGCTGTCACGCATCGCGCGATTCTACGCCGGAACGCGTGCAAAACTGTGCGTCGGAAGCTATCGTCCGGGTCCGCGCTTCGGAGAACATCAACTATGCGCCGCTACTCGCCGGGGATGGCCATTCTGGTCGGGGGACTGATCGCCGGAACGCTCGACATCACGTACGCGCTCACCTATTCGGCCTGGCGCGGCACGCCACCGCAGACGCTGTTGCAGTTCGTCGCAAGCGGTCTGCTCGGGCAACCTTCTTTCGAGGGTGGGACGGCCACTGCGGGGCTGGGACTGCTGCTGCACTATCTGATGATGCTCATCATCGCGGCTATTTTTTACGGAATCAGCCGGCAACTGACGTTCCTGGTGCGCAAACCGATCGTGTGGGGGCCGGTCTTCGGCTTCCTCGTGTACTGGGTGATGAACCTGGTAGTCATGCAATTGTCGATGACCCCGAACAAGTGGCGGTTCATTCCGCTGTCGTTTGCGACCGGGATCCTCGTGCATATGTTCTTCATCGGCCTGCCGATTGCCTGGGCTGTAGGTCAGGCTTCAGCCCGACAATCCGTGCCGGAGTCGGGCTGAAGCCCGACCTACAGCGCACTATTCCAGGCTGGACTTTGCGCCCCAGCGCGGCGATTCTTGGCCCATGAGCGCCGCCATTCAGTCCCCTCGGCCGGCTCGCCCCGACGAAGATGACTTCGGTCTGCCGGGCTGGATCTACCACGACCCCGATTTCTTCGAGCTGGAGAAGCGCTCGATCTTTCGCACCAGCTGGCAGCTGGTTTGCCATAGCAACGACATTCCGCAGGTCGGCGATTACCACCGCTTCGACCTGTTCGGCGAGTCCGTCGTCACGGTGCGCGGCAAGGACGGCCAGCTGCGCAGCTTCTACAACGTGTGCCGACATCGTGCGTCGCGCCTGCTCGACGCACAGAAGGGCAACTGCGGCAAGCTCATTGCGTGTCCGTACCATCACTGGAGCTACTCGCTCGAAGGCAAGTTGATCGGCGTACCGCAGCGCACTTCGTTCCACGGTCTCGACATGGAGAACCGCGGCCTGGTCGCGCTCGAGCAGGAAATCTACATGGGCTTCGTGTTCGTGCGCTTCGAGCCGGGCTTGCCGAGCGTGCGCGAGATGGCGGCGCCGTATGAGCACGAGCTCGCCGCGTATCGCATGGAGGAGCTGGTGCCGCAGGGTCGCGTCACGTTGCGGCCGCGGCAGGTGAACTGGAAAAACGTCGCCGACAACTATTCCGATGGCATGCATATTCCGGTTGCGCATCCGGGGCTGACGCGCCTGTTCGGCCGCAGTTACGCGATCGAAGCCAAGGATTGGATCGACAAGATGTCCGGCGTCGTGCAGGAGCAGATCAGCAGCAACTGGTCGGAGCGCAAGTACCAGCAGCTGCTGCCGCAGGTCGCACACTTGCCGGCCGAGCGGCAGCGTCTTTGGACATACTTCAAGCTCTGGCCGAACGTGGCGTTCGACATCTACCCGGACCAGATCGACTTCATGCAGTTCATCCCGGTGTCGCCCACCGAGACGATGATTCGCGAGATCGCCTACGTGCATCCCGACAATCGCCGCGAGATGCGCGCCTCGCGTTACCTCAACTGGCGCATCAACCGGCAGGTGAACGTCGAAGACAAGACGCTGATCGAGCGCGTGCAGGCCGGGATGGCCTCGGGCAGCTACACCGTCGGTCCGTTGAGCGAGAACGAAGTGTGCCTGCGCAGCTTCGCGCGCCGCATGCGGGCGATGATCCCGGAATCCAGGCGTCCCACGAAGTAGCTGCGCCACGTCACTTTTCTACCCGCGTTTCCGATACTCCAGTTGAAGGGGTTCGTGCCTCGGGGCGGGCGGGTTCGTCATGAGAGGGTTGTTGGTCGGACGGCTGCGGCCGTTCGTGCTGGTTGCAGTCGGCGCCAGCGCCGCGGTTCATTGCGCGCTTGCGATTGCAGCTCTTGGTGCCTTGCAGCTCCTGGACCGACCGCTGCTTCTTGGCGTCGTCGTTCTGCTCGGGGCGCTACTCGTCTATACGGCCGATCGAGCGCGCGGTGACGCGCTGGCGGCGGCCGGCCGCGCGGTCGACCGCGATCTTGTGCCTGCCGCAATCGCGAGCTCGCTCGATGCTCTGCGCGACGTCCAGTTGTTGCGCATCTTCCTCGGTGCACCGGGCGCGCTCGCGCTCTGCGATGCGCTGTGGCTCATCGTCTATCTCGCTGCGATCGCCTTGATTCATCCGCTGCTCGGGGTCGCAGCGCTGGTCGGGGTCGCGTTGCTGATCCTCTTCCTGGCGATGATTGCGCAGCTCCAGAGATCCGAGCGCAGCGACTCGTTGCTGCACCTGGCGCGTGTCGCTCACGACCAGGCGGAAGAGCTGGTGCGGAACTCCGAAACGCTCGAGAGCATGGGTATGTCGCACTCGGCGATTGCTGCCTGGCGCGAGCGGCACGAGCATTTTCTGTCGCGTCGACAGCAGCGCGATCGCGTTGCCGCGCGACTCGCTGCGTTGGCGCGAATGGGAAGTCTGGCGTTACAGATCGCGATGCTCGTGCTCGGCGCGTTGCTGGTCGTTGACTCGCGAATCGCTCTGGCGCCGATGATCGCGGCGACGCTACTGCTGGTCAGAGCATTGCAGCCGGTGGAGCAGTTCATCGCGAATCTGCCTGCCATCACCGCTGCGCGCGGCGCGTGGCTGCGCGTGAACCGGCGGGCGCCGTCGATCGCCGTGGTCGGCAATGACGCGCCGATCGCGGCGGGATGGATCGAGCTCGAACGAGTGTGCTACGCGCTCGCGGGTCGAGCTGCTTTCATCAAGAGCGTCACCCTGAGCCTCGCTTCTGGCGAGAGCATCCTGATCGTCGGGCCGAGCGGCTGCGGCAAGTCTACGTTGGCGCGACTGCTGCTCGGCGTGCTGCGTCCACAGAGCGGCACAGTGCGCCTCGACGGCAGCGACCTCGCACGTTGGGATCGTGCGGCGCTCGCCGGCTGCGTCGGCTACGTGCCGCAGGAAGTGCATCTGTTCGCGGGCACGATCGCCGACAACATCGCACGCCTCGGCACGCTCGACTCTGCGCGAGTCGTGCAGGCCGCGCGCCTCGCGCACGCGCACGAGATGATCGTTCGTTTGCCGGAGGGCTATCACACGGAGATTGCCGCAGGCGGCGCCGGCCTCGCGTCGAGTCAGCGACGCCGCATCGCGCTCGCCTGCGCGCTGTACGCGAACCCGCGATTGCTGGTGCTCGACGAACCGGGTGCGGATCTGGACGCAGAGGGCGAGCTTGCATTGATCAAGACGTTGGCCGAGCAGAAGCAGCGCGGCGTTACCGTGGTGATCGTCGGACAAGGCACCAGTCTGTTGGAGTACGTGGACAGGATGGCGATTCTGCGCGACGGCACGTTGCAGCTTGTCGAGCGTCGGGAATCACCGTCGCACGCTGCGGCCACCATCGTTCCTCTGCATCGCGCGACACCGCAACCGCTGTAAGATGCAGACCTCGCGCGCCGCCGGGGTGGCAATCGGGGTTGTCGTGGTCGACGCACTGTCAGCAGAGCTGCAGGCTCGCTGGACATCGAGGTCCAGCGCGCGCAACGGCGTGGAGCTGTGCATTCGCCCGCTGCGGCCGGACGATCGCGAGCGGGAGATCGAGTTCATCAACTCGCTGTCCGAGCGCACGTTGTTCTATCGCTTGATGACGCCGCTGAAGTTTCTGCCGCCGCACCTGCTCGATCGTTTGATGGATATCGATTACGACCGCCGCATGGCGTTCGTCGCGTCGGCCGTGCCGGAAGGCTGCGAGCGATTTGTCGCTCTGGCTCGCTACGGCGAAACCGATAGCCCCGATACGGTCGAGCTCGGCATCACCGTGAGCGACAGGTGGCAGCGCACCGGGATCGCGCGCTTGCTGATCGCGGAGTTGCTGCGCTTCGCGCAGTGGCGGGGTATTCGCAAAGTCGAGGGCATCGTGCTCCCCGACAATCTGCCGATGATCGAGCTGGCGAAGGCCCTGGGATTTCACGCCGCGCACGACTACGCACAGCACCTGGTCGTGATCTCGAAGTCTCTCGACTCAGGGCAATAGCACTGCGGCACCGGTCAGCGCACCGGTGCGCAAGCTTTCGAGCGCAGCGTTCGCATCTGTCAATGCGAATGTCTCCACCTGCGTCTTCACTGGAATTCGCGCCGCGAGCGCCAGGAACTCCACGCCATCGCGCCGCGTCAGGTTCGCGACCGATCGGATCGACCGTTCGCCCCACAGCAACGAGTACGGCATCGCCGGGACGTCACTCATATGAATCCCACCGCACACGAGTGTCCCGCCCTTGCGCAACGCGCGCAGCGCGAGAGGAACCAGCGCACCGACTGACGCGAAGATGATCGCGGCGTCGAGCTGCACCGGTGGCTCTCGGTCACTGTCGCCGGCCCAGCACGCGCCGAGTTCGGTTGCGAACTGCTGCGCGTGGATATCGCCCGGTCGCGTGAACGCGTAAATCTCCTGACCATGCCAACGTGCGACCTGCGCGACGATGTGAGCCGCTGCACCGAAGCCGTAGATGCCGAGTCGCTGTGCATCTCGCGCGAAGCGCCATGAGCGATAACCGATCAGCCCTGCGCACAACAGTGGTGCGACGTGTGCATCGTCCATCGCTTGCGGCAGCTCGAAGCAATACCGCGCATCGGCGACGACGTGCTCGGCGTAGCCGCCGTCCAGGCTGTAGCCGGTGAAGCGCGCGCGGTCGCAAAGATTCTCCTCGCCGCGAAGACAGAATTCGCATTTCCCGCAGGTGTAGCCGAGCCACGGCACGCCGAGTCGCGTGCCGAATGGCACACTGACGTCGTCGCCTTGTGCGACGACTTCGCCGACGATTTCATGGCCGGGCACGAGCGGTGCGCCGAGAAACGGCAAGTCGCCGTCGACGATGTGCAGATCCGTGCGGCACACGCCGCAGGCGCGTACACGCAGCAGCAGCTGTCCAGGTTGTGGTGTGGGCAGTGGCCGCGACTCGGCGACGAGTTGCGCGCCCGGTCGATGCAGTCGCATGCATTTGGAGGCCGGCGAGCCCATACTTCAAGTTAACACGAGCAGGGGGAGTCATGACCGATACGTCACGACGCGAATTTCTTTCGGGCGCAGCGACGCTCGCCGGTGTGTCGGCAGCCACCACGCTCGCGGTCGGTGCGCCCAGTGTTGCGCTCGGCGCGGTACGCGAAGGCGCTGGGAAATCCGCCATCACGACGCCGGCCAGCGGTGTCGTCGAAACCTCCGCAGGCAAGGTTCGCGGCTACGTTCGCAACGGCATTTTCACGTTCAAAGGTATTCCGTACGCGGGGACGACGGCGGGCGAGGCGCGTTTCCTGCCGCCGGCGCCAGTCACGCCGTGGACGCAAGTGCGTGCGTCGATGAGCTACGGGCCAGTCTGCCCGCAACCGGTGCGCGGCGGATGGGCCTCGGACCGACTCGCGTTTCTTTTCGACTGGGACGACGGTCATCCGGGCGAAGATTGTCTGCGACTCAACGTGTGGACGCCGGCTGCCGACGATCGCAGCAAGCGACCCGTCATGGTGTGGCTGCACGGCGGCGGCTACGAGGCGGGGTCGTCGCAAGAGCTGCCGTCGTACGACGGCGAGAATCTGAGCCGACGCGGCGATGTCGTCGTCGTCAGCATCAATCATCGCTTGAACGTCTTCGGTTACTTGAACATGGCGGCGGTCGGCGGCGAGAAGTACGCGCGCTCCGTCAACGTCGGCATGCTCGACATCGTCGCCTCGCTGCAGTGGGTACGCGACAACATCAGTCGCTTCGGCGGCGATCCGGCGAACGTTACCGTGTTCGGCCAATCGGGCGGCGGCGCCAAGGTCAGCACGCTGATGGCGATGCCGTCCGCGCAAGGTCTGTTTCACAAGGCGATCGTGCAGAGCGGCTCGCAGCTGCGTCTCGCGACAGCCGAGGCCTCGGCCACGCAGGCTGCTGCAGTGTTGAAGGAATTGCAGGCTCAAGGCATTGGCATGGAGCAACTCACTCAGGTTCCCGCGACGCGCCTGGTCGAGATCGCCACCGATGTGAAGAACAAGCTGCAGTCCGCGAACCCGCGCGCGACGCTCTCGGAGCGGCTCGGTTGGCAACCGTGGCTCGACGGGACGATTGTGACGTCGCATCCGTTCGATCCGCAGGCGCCGGCGCTCGCGGCAAAGGTGCCGATGCTGATCGGCACGACGCTGAACGAGTTTTCCGCGGGAGCGGCGGGGCCGGATCCCCGTTCGCTGACCGATGAGTGGCTGTTGACGGAAGTCAGCAAGACCTACGGTCCTGCTGCGAAAGACATCGTCGCGGCATTCAAACAGGGGCATCCCGGTGCGCTGCCCTTCGAGATCGCCGCGATCATCGGTGCAACCTCTACGTTCCGCGCATCAGCCGTGCGACAAGCGCAGCTGCAAGCCGCGAACGCCCCCGCATATATGTATTGGTTCGCCTGGAAGACGCCGGTGTTGGACGGCACACCGCTCGCCTACCACTGCTCCGAGCTCGCGTTCGCGTTCGACAACATCGATCGCTGTGCGAACTCGACGGGTGGAACGGCGGAGGCGCGCGAGCTGGCAGCGAAGGTGAGTCAGGCTTGGATCCAGTTCGCTCGCACGGGCAACCCGAATCACAGTGGCTTGCCGCGCTGGCCTGCTGTGTCAGCCAGCGCGTTGCCGACGATGATCTTCGACACGCGTTGCGAGGTGAAGGACAACCCGGACGCGGCAGAACGTAAGACGATCGCGTGACCTAGATGTGGCAACACGCTTCGATGTTGTTGCCGTCTGGATCGAGCACGAAAGCGCCGTAGTACTTCTCGTGGTAGTGCGGCCGCGGTCCTGGCCCGCCATTGTCGCGGCCGCCTGCTGCCATCGCTGCCTTGTAGAACGCATCGACCAGCGCCCGCGTATCCGCGCGGAACGCGATGTGTATCGGCGGCTTGTTCGGCGTCTCGCTCTGCGCGAGCCAGAAGTCCGGCTTCGGTGGCACGCCGAATCCCGCGACGCCGCGCCCGCCCGTAACTTCCTTCGGCAGCTCCATCATCAGCTGGTAGCCGAGCGGTGCGAGCGCTTTGGTGTAGAACTGTTTGCTCTTGTCGTAGTTCGTGGCGACGACGCCGGTATGGTCGATCATCGATAGCTCCTCCCTTTATCCAAACCGCACTGTGAGCATGGAGACCGATCCACCGTCCATGCCTTCGACTGGAAATGATATCGCGTCATCTGCGGCCGCGGCGCCGAGGACGTACAACAATGGCAGATAGTGCTCCGGTGTCGGCACGGAAAGCAGCGCATCCTTGCCGAGCGAACCGTAGTCGACCAGGGGCGCGTGTTCGCGTGCGTCGATGAGATCGCGCACTCGCGACTCGAAGCGCGTTGCCCAATCGTAGGGCTCTAGGGGATGTCGGCCCCATGCGTAAGCGTGCAGGTTGTGCACGATGTCGCCGCTGCCGACGATCAACACGCCGGCGTCGCGCAATGGCCGCAGTTGCTGACCGATCTCGTAATGAAAGTGCGGCGCGCGCGTTTCGTCGATGCTCAGCTGTACGACAGGAACGTCGGCTTTTGGAAAAACGTGGCACAGCACCGACCAGGTGCCGTGATCGAGTCCCCAGCGATCGTCGAGATCGACGTCGAGCGGTGCGAGCAGCTGCTGCACTTCCCGCGCCAGCGCCGGGTCGCCGGGCGCCGGATACTGGACGGCAAACAGCTCGCGCGGGAACCCGCCAAAGTCATGAATCGTGCGCGGCGCGGCCATCGCGGTGACCGCGAGCTGCGGCACGTACCAATGCGCCGAAATGCACAACACGGCGCGCGGCGGCGGCAGGCGCGCGCCGAGCGCCGCCCAGGCGCTGGAGTACTCGGTGTTTCCCAACGCATTCATGGGATTGCCGTGACCGAAAAAGATCGCGGGCTGGCGCGAATCTACAGATGCCATAACGTGCGCTCTGCGGTTTGCCGGAGCTGTGCGCGGCGGGGGGCTGTGGCATCATAACGCCGCTCGCTTATTCAAAGATTCGTTGATTGCAATGGGGGATTGAGGATGCAGGGCAAGCCCACCTCAATTGATATCGCTTATCTGGCCGGTGTCTCGCAGCCGACGGTCTCGCGCGCCTTGCGCGGCAGCCCGATGGTCAGCGAGGAGACGCGGCGGCGCATCGAATCGATCGCGCAGCAGCTCAACTACAAGGTCGACAAGAACGCGTCGAACCTGCGCTGTCAGCACTCGAACACGCTGGCGTTGCTGCTGTTCGAGGATCCGACGCCGGACGACTCGCAGATCAATCCGTTCTTTCTCGCGATGCTCGGCTCGATCACGCGCGCTTGCGCGCAGCGCGGGTACGACCTGCTGGTGTCGTTCCAGCAGCAGTCGGGCAACTGGCACGTCGATTACGAGGACAGCCGCAAGGCGGACGGCATCATCCTGCTCGGCTACGGCGACTTCCTCGAATATCGCCTGCGCCTCGAGCAGCTCGTGAAGCAGGGCACGCACTTCGTGCGCTGGGGCGCGGTGATGGAAGGCCAGCCCGGGCTTTCGGTCGGCTGCGACAATTTCCACGGCGGCCAGGAGGCGACTCAGCACCTGTTGCAGCTCGGTCGGCACCAGATCGCGTTCCTCGGTCACGCGTCGGGTCACTATCCGGAATTCTTCGAGCGCTATCGCGGCTACAGCGAAGCGATCAAGGCGGCGGGCGCGAGCGTCAGCGCTGCGCTGCAAGTCGATGCGATCACGATGGAGCAGTCAGGCTACGAAGCTGCCTGCGAGCTGCTGGCGCGTGGCGAACCGTTCGATGCGATCGTCGCAGCGAGCGATCTGATTGCGATCGGCGCGATCCGCGCGCTGCAAGAGCGTCGCATCGATGTTCCCGGCGCAGTGTCCGTTGTGGGATTCGACGACATCCCGGCCGCGATGCTCGCGAATCCGCCGCTCACGACGGTGATGCAGGACACGCGGCTTGCAGGTGAAGCGCTCGTCGACAGTCTGCTGCGATCAGTGCATGGCGAGCCGGCGGAGAACAAAGTCCTGCCGACGCGGCTGGTCGTCCGGCGGTCTTGCGGAGCTTGAGTCGCGCTAATCTCCCGGCACCCGCAATACCAATAGTCCCGCCACGATAAAGCTCGCTCCGCCGAGCACCAGTATCGAGATCGGCTGCCCCGCGAAGACGTGCTTCAGCAACGAGCTGAGCAGAGCGACTGCGACCAGCTGCGGGATCACGATGAACATGTTGAAGATGCCCATGTAGAGGCCCATCTTCTCCGCGGGCACGCTGTTCGCGAGCAGCGCGTAAGGCACGGAAAGGATCGATGCCCAGGCGAAGCCGATGCCGACCATGGCCGCCAGCAGCCACGACGGATCGTGAATCAAGCGAAACGAGATCAACGCCAGGCCGCCAAGGAACAGATTGATCAGATGCGTAACGCGCAGACCGAAGCGCGCCGCGACCATCGGTATGACCGCGGCGGCAACCGCCGCAAATCCGTTGTAGGCGCCGAACAGCACACCCACCCAGTTCGCACCCTCGTTGTAGAGGTCGGATTGCGCGTCGGTTGCACCGAAGTGCACTTGGGTGACTGCTGGTGTCGTGTAGAGCCACATCGAAAAGAGTGCAATCCACGAGAAGAACTGCACCCAGGCGAGACGTCGCATCGTGTGAGGCATCGCGTGGAAGTCGCCCATCACTCTCGAAAAGCCACTTGCGGGGCTCACGACGCCTTCGAGCAGCAACGCGACTCCCCATGCGAGTACGAGGCCGCAGAGGATGTATAGCTGCTGATCGAGAGCCGCGTAGTTGACGACCAAGAGCGCGGCGATGCCGACACCGGTCCACAACAATCCATTCCGCCGATTTGAGGCATGTCTGACGGCGCCGCCGGGTTGCGGCATGGCGTCAGCCTCGGCGAAAGACCGCAGCGCCTCGGGCGGATATTCGCGCGTGCGCAGCACGGTCCAGCCCACCGCAGCGAACAAAACAATGGCACCGATATAGAACGAATAATGAACCGTGTCCGGGATCCCGCCGATTGTGTCCGCATGATTGCTCACCCCGGCGCGTGTCAGCAGCCACGGCAGCATGCTCGCGACGATCGCGCCGACGCCGATGAAGAAACTCTGCATCGCGTAGCCAGTCGGTCGCTGCGCCGTCGGCAACTGATCGCCGACGAACGCCCGAAACGGCTCCATCGAGATGTTGATCGATGCATCCAGCACCCACAGCAGCCCGGCTGCGACCCACAACGTCGATGACTGCGGCATCAGCACCAGGGCAATCGAAGCGAGAATGGCGCCCACCAGAAAATACGGTCGCCGGCGCCCGAGCCGCGTCCAGGTGCGATCCGAGAAATAGCCCACGATCGGCTGCACGATCAGCCCGGTGAGCGGCGCTGCGATCCACAGCAGCGGAATCTGCTCCAGGCTCGCACCGAGCGTCTGGAAAATGCGGCTGACGTTGGCGTTCTGCAACGCAAAGCCGAACTGGATGCCCAGAAAGCCGAAGCACATGTTCCAGATCTGCCAGAACGACAGGACCGGACGGGCGGCGGCAGCGACGGGCGGAGAAGTGGCGGCGACTGCGTGCATAGGGGTTCGTTCAGGGCTTTCGCGTCAGTTGAATACGTATGCGCGTGCAGGGGCCACATGAATACGTATGCGTGTGGTTGGCTTGTGACTGGGCTCGGGCCGAGACTGCGCTCCATCAAATCGGCGATCAGGGGTACAGCCGCCGGACTTTAGGGGACCGGGGCGCGCCGAACAATCGAAGCGAGTCGACAAAAGTCACGCCTTTTGCCGGCGGTTCGTCGAAAGGGTCTTGGCCGCTTTCGACCAGAGAACATTAGGAGTCATCATGAGAATTTCCAGTCACGCGACCGGCATCGGCTGCGCCCTCCTGCTTTCCGTCGGCTCGACCACCGTCACGATGGCGGCCCCAGGAGAGAACGCGAACGACAACATCGAGGAGGTGGTCGTCACCGGCATCCGCCACGGCATCGAGGATGCGATCGAGATCAAGAAGGACAACGGCAGCATCGTCGAAGCGATTTCGGCCGAGGACATCGGCAAGCTGCCGGATACCAGCATCGCGGATTCCATCTCGCGTCTGCCGGGTCTCACCTCGCAACGCGCAGAGGGACGCGCTTCGGCGATCAGCTTGCGCGGCACCGATCCGGGCTTCACGACTGCGCTGCTCAACGGCCGCGAGCAGGTCAGCACCGGCGACAATCGCAGCATCGAGTTCGATCAGTATCCGTCTGAGTTGTTGAGCTCGGTCGTCATTTACAAGACGCCGGATTCCGGCCTCATCGGCCAGGGTCTCGCCGGCACGATCGACCTGCGCACGACGCGCCCGCTGAGCTACGGCCGCCGCACGATGGCGTTCAATCTGCGCGGCGAAGCGAACTCGCATGACGATCTCGGCGCCGACTCGGACGACAAAGGTTATCGCGCTAGCTTCTCGTACATCGATCAGTTCGCCGACGACACGATCGGCGTGACGTTCGGTGTCGCGCGACTCGTGTCACCGCTCGCGCAGCGCGCCGCTGGTACGTACGAGCCGTGGCATGCGAATGGCACCCCGGGCACGGGCGTCAACCCCGGTGTCGGCCCGGATGTCTTCGTGACCGACGGCATCAAAGTGCGCAGCGACATGGGCGAGAACCGGCGCGACGGCGCGATGGCGGCGCTCCAATGGCACCCGAGCGAGAATTTCAACAGCATTTTCGACGTGTACTACACGCAGCGTAAGCAGGACGACAACGCGCGCAGCCTCGAAGTGAATCTCGGCGGCTATCCCGCCCCGTGCTGCGACGGGACGTTCCCGCCCGGCACGCAGTTCGGCTACGCCAATCCGACGATCGTCGACAACACCGTCGTTGCCGCCGATCTGCTCCAGCGCGTGCCGCTGGCGCGCAACTTCCTGTTCAAGACGCAGGACAAGATCCTCGCGCTGGGCTGGAACAACGAATGGATCGCCGGCGACTGGACCTACACCCTGGATGTCAGCCATTCGAAAGCGAAGCGCAACGAGCAGCAGTACGAAACCAACGCGCAGATCGCCCCGCTGACCAACGTGCCGGCGGGTTCGCCGCGCAACGTCTACGACACCGGCACGTTCTCGATCGTCGATCACGACGGCATGCCGCGGCTGGCCTTCAATCGCAACTACGCTGACCCGGCAGCCGTTCAAGTCGGCCCGACGATCTACGGCGCGGGTTACAGCAAGATCCCGCGCGTGACCGACGAGCTGACCTCGGGCCGCTTCGACGTCGGCTATCAGTTCAATCGCTGGTGGATGTCGGATGTGCTGTTCGGCGTGAACTACGCGGATCGCGAGAAGGACAAGAACCAGCCCGAGGGCAATCTGAACACGCACGGCGGCGCCTACTTCCAGATTGCTCCCGAGCACCTGGAGTCGCCGACCAATCTGTCGTATGCCGGCGCGGGCAATGCCCTCGCGTGGAACGTGCAGGAGGTGCTGGGCGCCTACTACGATCCGATCGTCTACGGCACGCCCACGACGCCGGGCTTCGATTATCTGATCGGCAAGAACTGGAACGTCACCGAGAAAGTCACGACCGGATATCTGCGCGGCAGCCTCGATCACGAATTGAGCTCGACTGTCACGTTGCGCGGCAACCTCGGCGTGCAGCTCGTGAACACCGATCAGGAGTCGAACGCGACGCAGAAGGTCAACGGTGTCGTCGAACCGTTCAAGGACGGCAAGGAATACACCGATGTGCTGCCGGCGATCAATCTTGCGTTCATGCTGCCGTCCGACCAGGCCGTGCGCGTCGGCCTCGCGCGCGAGCTGGCACGTGCCCGCATGGATCAGCTGAAGGCGTCGAGCGAAATCGGTTACGACTCGGCAACGGGTTTGCCGGGTGGCTCCGGCGGCACGCCGCTGCTGGATCCGTGGCGCGCCAACGCGTTCGATCTTTCGTACGAGAAGTACCTCGGCAGCGGCGCATATCTGTCGGCAGCCGCGTTCTACAAGGATCTGAAGACGTACATCTATAACCAGACGCAACAGGATTACGACTTCTCCGGTCTGCTGGCGGACTTGCCGCCGAACTACTTCCAGCCTGGAGTGACGCCGCAACCGACCGGCAAGTTCACGCATCCGCTCAACGGTAAGGGCGGCAACCTCAAGGGCATCGAGCTGGCAACGTCGCTGACGGGCGATCTGATCGGCGATGCGCTGAGTGGCTTCGGCTTGATTCTCAGCTACGCGCACACCGAGAGCAGCATCACGATCCAGGATCCGCCGGGCAACAACTTCGTCACGGGCAATGGCCTCGGCACGATCCCGCTGCCGGGTCTGTCCGAAGACGTGTGGAGCGCGACGCTGTACTACGAGCACTCGGGCTTCTCGGCGCGCGTCGGCACACGGGCGCGCTCGAAGTACATCGGTGAGGTGACGAACTTCGCCAACGACCGCGCGCTCAAGTACGTGAAGGGCGACCAGATCACCGACGCGCAGATCGGCTACGAGTTCGGCCCGGGACGCCTGCAGGGCCTGTCGCTGCTGCTTCAGGTGAACAACCTGACCGACGAGCCATACATCGCGTACGCTGTGACCGAAACGCGTCAGCAGGACTTCCAGGAGTATGGAAGACAGATCCTGCTGGGCGTGAACTACAAGCTGTAAAGAAAGAAGCGGATGGCGGATAGCGGATGGCGGATAGAAATGCCGCCACCGCCGGCCGCTGCGCGACAAAAATGATTCGTGCTCTTCACTACTCGCTGGTGTTATTGGCGTTCGCTGGTGTGGCGAACGCGGCGGATGCTGTGCGCGACCGTGCGCCCACGGACGAGATCATCTACTTCGTGTTGCCGGATCGGTTCGAGAACGGCAATCCGGCGAACGATCGCGGCGGCGTGAGCGGTGACCGCTTGCAGAACGGTTTCGATCCGACCTCGAAGGCGTTCTTTCATGGCGGTGATCTGCAGGGACTCACAGCGCGGCTCGATTACATCCAGGCGCTGGGCGCGACGGCGGTGTGGCTCACGCCGGTGTTCAAGAACAAGCCGGTGCAGGGCGGGCCGGGGCAGGAGTCGGCGGGCTATCACGGCTACTGGATCACTGACTTCACCAGCATCGATCCGCATCTCGGCGACGAAGCGCAGATGCAGGCTTTCGTGCGAGCGGCGCACGCGCGCGGCATGAAGGTGTACCTCGACATCATCGCCAATCACACGGCGGACGTGATCGCGTATCGCGAGTGCCCGACGGACAAGTGTCCCTATCGCTCGCGGGCCGAATATCCGTATTCGCGCCATGGCGGGTTGCAGGGTGAGCCGATCAACGACGGCTTCACCGGCAACAACTTCGAGAAGCTGACGCGTCCGGATTTCGCATACACGCCGTACCTGCCTGCGGGCGAAGAGCACAGCAAGGTGCCGGCGTGGTTGAACGATCCGCTGCTGTATCACAACCGCGGCAACACGACCTTCGAAGGCGAGAGCTCGCAGTTCGGTGACTTCGTCGGGCTCGATGATCTCATGACCGAGAACCCGCGCGTCGTGCAGGGAATGATCGAGATCTATGGCGGCTGGATCGATCGTTATGGTATCGACGGCTTCCGCATCGACACTGCGCGGCACGTGAATCCCGAGTTCTGGCAGGCGTTCGTGCCTGCGATGTTGCAGCGAGCGGCGGCGCGCGGCATTCCGCACTTCCATATCTTCGGCGAGGTGTCGACGTCGGATATCGATGTCGCGCTCCTGGCGCGATACACGCGCGTCGCGAAGTTGCCGGCGGTTCTCGACTTCGCGTTCGCGAATGCAGTGCGCGCGACGGTGGCCGGCAACGCCGGCACGGACAAGCTGGCGCGATTGTTCGCGGATGACGCGCTGTATGAAGGCGGCGAGCAGACGGCGTTGCAGTTGCCGACCTATGTGAGCAATCACGACAGCGGGAGATTCGGATTTCACGTGCGAGCGGCGCGGCCGCAGGCGAGCGATGAGGAAGTGTTGAAGCGCGTGCTGCTGGCGCATGCGATGTTGTTGACCCTGCGAGGAGTGCCGGTCGTTTATTACGGGGATGAGCAGGGATTTACGGGAGTGGGTGGCGATCAGGATGCGCGGCAGGACATGATGAAGAGTCGGACGCCGTCGTATATGGCCGATCGCAGAATAGGAGTCGGGCTGAAGCCCGACCTACAGCCCACGAATAACTTCAATCTTGAGCATCCGATCGCGCTGCAGATTGCGAAGTTGTCGGCGGTGCGGCGGGCGCAGGCGGCGTTGCGCAGTGGGCGGCAGGTGGTTCGCAACTATGCCGAGTCCCCGGGGCTGTTCGCGGTTTCGCGCATCGATCCGACTACCGGTCGGGAGATCGCGATCGCGTTCAACACTTCGCTGCAGCCACTGTCGAGCGTGATCGAGGTCGATGCGGGCTCGCGCCGTTTCTCCGCGCTGTACGGTCACTGCGAGAGCGAAGTGAGCGCCCCGGGATCCTATCGCGTCGTGCTGGCGCCGCTCGACTTCGTCGTGTGCGCCGCCGGAGACGGCACATGAGCGCGTCGCCTCAGCCGACCCCACGCGTCGCGCCAACCCCCGGCCGCGCGTGGTGGCTCGGCGCGCCGATCTACCAGATCTATCCGTACAGCTTCGCGGATTCCAACGATGACGGCGTCGGCGATCTGCCCGGCATCACGGCGCGGCTCGAGCACGTCG
>DATJIP010000218.1:0-74120 GCA_035493235.1 Steroidobacteraceae bacterium | reverse complement strand
TCGACGTCGTCGATGAAGCCCATGCGCAGCATCTCGTCGGCCTCGTCCAGCACGAAGTGCTTGAGCGTCGCGAGCTGCAGAGTGTCGCGCTTGATGTGATCCATCACGCGCCCCGGTGTGCCAACCACTACGTGCACGCCGCGACGCAGACTATGTAGCTGCGGCGTGTAGCTCTGCCCGCCGTAAATCGGCACGACGTGAAAGCCGGCCAGGTGCGCCGCATAGCGCTGAAACGCCTCGGCCACCTGGATCGCCAACTCCCGCGTCGGCACGAGCACCAGCGCTTGCGGCGAGCGCTGCTGCACATCGATGCGGGACAGGATCGGCAACGCGAAGGCGGCGGTCTTGCCGGTACCGGTCTGCGCCTGGCCGACGACGTCCGTCCCTTCGAGCATGTGAGGAATGGTCGCGGCCTGGATCGGCGAAGGCGATTCGTAGCCCACGTCGGCGAGCGCGCGGACCAGGGCTTCGTTCAAAGCCAGGTCGCGGAACGTCAGCGTTGCGGGCGGAGCGGGGAGGTCGGTTGACATGGGGGCGGCATTCTAGCGCTCCTCGTTGCTGTACCACGCGACATTCTTGAACGGCTGCCCGACCTCGACGACCTCGCCGACGCGTGGGGTAACGACCGGCACCTGCTCGGCTGCCGCTGCCTGCAGCGTTCGCAGAATCGGCTCGTCCCACGCGTGGTACGACAAGTTGAACGTCGCCCAATGCACGGGCAGCAGGATGCCGCCGCCGAGATCCTGATCGGCCTTGATTGCCGACTCGGGGTCCATGTGGATGTCGAGCCAGCTCGGCGGCGTCCCGTAGGCGCCGATCTTGATCAGGTTGAGATCCGTGGTGCCGTAGCGCTCATGGATGGCGCGAAAGTGCTCGGCATAACCGGTGTCGCCGCTGAAATAGAAGGATCGCTGCGCGCCCTTCACGACCCAGGATGCCCACAGCGTCGAGTTGTCCTGGCGTTTGCGTCCGGAGTAGTGTCGCGCCGGGGTGCAGTTGATCTGCACGTTCTTGAGCTGCAGCGACTCCCACCAATCCATCTCGTGAATCTGCGCGGGCGCGACGTGCCAGCGCTCGAGATGCGCGCCGATGCCGAGGCCCACGTAGAACTGCGTGCCCTGCGACGCCAGGTGCTGAATCGTCTTCATGTCCAGGTGATCGTAGTGATCGTGCGAGATCAGCACCGCGTCGATCCCGGCGAGGTCGGCGAGTTTGATCGGCGGCGGGTGCATGCGCTTCGGTCCGATCGGGAGCGGCGAGACGACCTCGGAGAGCACGGGGTCCGTCATCAGCCGCACGCCTTCGATCTCAATCAGCACGCTGGAGTGACCGAACCAGATCGCGCGCAGGCCCGGCGCTGCAGGCGCCCGCAATGCTTCAGACGAAAGCGGAATCACTGGAATTTCGAACTGCGGCTCGCGAATCTGGCCCTGCCGATACAGGCGCAGTGTTTCCCAGTACGCGTTATCGGTCTTCTGCGGCGGCGTGTTCTGGAATCGTCCATCGATGAACTCCGGCGAGCGACGCATGCGCTCGAGCCGTTCGCCGGCGAAGCGCCCGCCGAAGGCGGGGAGCTGGAAGATGCCATAGCCCGCGAGGACGAAGAGGGCGACAGTGCCGAACAGGATCTTCGCGAACTTCTTCACGCCGCCAGCGTAGCATCGTCGACCCGTGGCCCTGCCTGTGCAGGTGTCGTCCACAACAGGAATAGCAGCAGCGCAGCCAGGATGCCGCGCAAAGCCTTGTAGAGCTTCATGGTTCCCGCCCCGGCCGCGTGCCAATTCGCGGCTTCCCTACCTGTTAGCGCGCAAGAATCGCGGCGGAAGGCTCAAAGAAACGGCGGCCGGGGCTATGATCGCCCGGCCCCCATGAATAACGAGAACAACAGGCCGGCAGGCAAAGTCACCCAATTGCTGCTGCGTTGGAGCGCAGGAGACGAAGCGGCGCTGACCGCCCTGTTGCCGCTGGTCTACGAGGAATTGCGCTCGCTGGCGCGCCGTCATCTGCGCCACGAACGGAGCTCGCACACACTGCAACGCACGGCACTCGTGCACGAGGCCTTCCTGCGCATCGTCGACCAGAAGCAGGTTGGCTGGGAAAGTCGCACGCAGTTCTATGGCATCGCCTCGCAGATGATGCGGCGGGTTCTCGTGGACTATGCGCGCCGGCGTTCAGCGGCCAAGCGCGGCGATGGTGCGCAGCATGTCGATCTAGCCGCCATCGTCGAGGACGAGAGCGAGGACGCGCCGCTGTTCGCTCAGGAACCGGCGATCGATTTCGCGGCGATCGACGAGGCGCTCAAGCGGCTCGAAGCGCTGGATCCGCAGCAGGGCAGGTTGGTGGAGCTGCGCTTCTTCGGCGGTCTCAGCATCAAGGAGACGGCAGATGTCATCGGCGTCTCGCCGGCGACGGTGAAGCGCGAATGGGCGATCGCGCGCGCGTGGCTGCAACGCGAGATCACCACCGGAGAAGGCGCGTGACTCCGGATCGCTGGCAGCGCGTGAAAGATGTTTTCTCCGCGGCGTGCGAGCTCGACGCGTCCGAGCGCAATCGTTACCTCGACGAAACTTGCGCAGGTGACGCGGCGTTGCGCGCCGAGGTCGTGTCGCTGCTCGATGCGCACAATCAAACCGATGCTGTCATCGATCGGCCCGCCGCTGCGTACGTGGGTGGCGGTGAAGTGTTCGCGGGCAGCGACCGCCGGATCGGTCAGCGGATCGGCGCGTACGAGATCGTTGCGCTCATCGGTCACGGCGGCATGGGCGAGGTGTATCGCGCGCGCCGTGTCGATGCTCAGTACGACAAGGAAGTGGCGATCAAGCTCGTGCCAGCGGGTTATCACCGCGACTTCGTCCTGCAGCGTTTGCGCGCCGAGCGACAGATTCTCGCCAATCTCGATCATCCCGACATCGCGCGCTTGATCGATGGCGGCGCCACGGACGAAGGCCTGCCGTATCTCGTGATGGAGCTCGTCGCTGGCGAGCCGCTGGATCGTTACTGCGAACAGCGCAAGCTGACGATGCGCGAGCGGCTGCAGCTCTTTCGCGATGTCTGCGCCGCGGTGAGTTACGCGCATCAGCGACTCGTCGTTCACCGCGACTTGAAGCCCGGCAACATTCTGGTGACGGCCGAGGGCCGGGTGAAGCTGCTGGACTTCGGCATCGCCAAGCTGCTGCAGCCCTCAGCGAACGATACGGGTGCGGCACCGACGATCACGCTCATGCAGGCGCTGACGCCGGGGTTTGCGAGTCCCGAGCAGATTCTCGGCGGCACGATCACGACAGCCAGCGATGTCTACTCGCTGGGCGTCGTGTTGTATCTGCTGCTCACGGGTCGCAGTCCTTATCGAACGTCGCTCGACTCCGCGCAGGATGCGATACGCGAGGTCTGCGACAACGATCCGCCGCCGCCCAGCTCGCACCTCTCACTGGATCGCGATCTCGACGCGATCACTTTGCGGGCGCTGCGCAAGGAGCCCGACAAGCGCTATCGCTCGGTCGATGAGCTCTCGGAAGATGTCCGTCGGCATCTCGAAGGCCTGCCGGTACTGGCGCGCGGCGATCAGTTCAGCTATCGCGCCGGGAAGTTCGTGCGGCGTCACAGGATCGAGATCATCGCTGCCGGTGTTCTCGCCGTGACGCTGCTTGGGGGAGTGTTCGCATCGCTGCGTGAAGCGCGCATCGCCGAACAACAGCGAGTGGTCGCCGAGCAGCAGAGCGAGCGCGCGGAACGGCATTTTTCCAGCGTGCGCAAGCTGGCCGATACGTTCGTGTTCCAGGTGCACGATGCGATCAAGGATCTGCCCGGCTCGACGGCTGCACGCGAGCTGCTCGTCACGACTGCGCTCGAGTATCTGAACACCCTTGCAGCCGAGGCCGGCAACGATCGCGAGCTGCAACAGGATCTGGCCGCTGCGTACGAGAAGGTCGGCGACATTCAGGGGCAGGCGTATGGACAGGCGAACGTCGGCGCACCGCGTCTGGCGCTCGACAGCTACGCGAAAGCAATCGCGCTGCTCGAACCGATCGTCGCGGCCGATCCCGGCAACATCGGCGCACGCAGTTCGCTGGCGCAAGGCTACTTGCGGCGCAGCCGATTGTTGTTCGTGCTTGGCGAGCCGGAGCAAGCGGTCGTCGCGTCGCAGAGCGCGGTGTCGGCCTACGAAGCGCTCGCGCAAGCACAGCCAGACATCGCGATGCGTGCAAGTCTGGCCGATGCTTATTCATCGCACGCATACACAGTGGACGAGGCCGGCAACATACCGGGCGGACAGAACGATGCCGGCGTCGTGTACGCGCGGAAGGCGGTCGCGATCCTCGAAGATCTCGCGCGCGAACGTCCGGACGACGTCAATCTGGCGTACAAGCTTGCCAAGGCGTACAGCTCGCTCGCGATCACGGTGCTCGGAGACGTTCCGCGTCCCGAGACGATGCAGGAGTCGCTGGAGTTCCATCGCAAAGCGCTTGCCGTCGATGCGCGCCTCGTCGCTTCCAGCTCAGGCATGAACTCGAAGTACGTCCGCGCGCTGGTCCTCGACAGGATGAACGTCGCCCTCATCCTGAACGAAATGGCGGACTATCGCGGCGCCGTCGAGAACGCGCGCGCGGCGCAGCCGCTGTTAGCCCGTCTGCGCACCGACGCCAACAACACTCAGGTTCGAGTCGACAGCGCGAATCTCGCGTGGCCGCTGGGCCGTGGGCTGCTGGAACTCGGCGAGCTGGAAGAAGCGCGCAAGGTCTTCGAGCAGCACGCGGCCGTGCTTGCCGAATTGTCTGCCGCGAGTGACACGCTGAAAGTGCAGTATCTGCGAGGAACGATGGCGTACGGGCTGGCGGAGGTTCACGCGCGGCTTGCGTCGACTGCAGCAGGCGGAGCGAACGGGCGCTTGAAACATCTGCGCCTCGCGAGCGATTTGTACTCGGAAGCAATCAGCCACTTCGAGCGTGTCACCGCGAGCGTGACGCTCGATCACATGGACCGTCATCCAGTGGAGGCATCGATCTCAGGCCTCGCTCGCAGCAAGGCCGAGATCGAGAAGCTGCAGCGGATCTGACCCGTTACTCGGCGAACGTCAGCGTCGCGCGGTAGTCATCGAGCTCGCGCTGCTGATGCGCCAACTCGCCTTCGAGCTGCGGGATGCGCGCTTTGATTTCGCCTTTGCGCTCGGCCATGTGCTTGGTGTCGATCACCAGCTGCGCGCGCTGTTCGGTGGTGGTCGTCGGATCGATCATCTGCGCGCCGACAGTCACGAGATTCCTCTCGATCTGTTCCATCTCCGAGCGCATCGCGTAGATCTCGTCCTGCGTCGAGCCGACCCGCGAGCGCAGGACATAGAGCTGACGCCCGGTCTGATACGCATCGCTGAAGGTCTCGTCGAGATCGGCCGGGCACACGCCGCTGTAACCGCCGCCGTGCGAGCCGACGCGGAAACCGTTCGCCGGCTTGCAGAACTCGCGCAAGCCCTGCTCGCGACCCGCCTGGTATTGCTCCAGGTTGGGCGTGACGCCGTGCTCGCTGCACGCCTTGCGGTAGTGACCGATGCGATCGCCGGTGTAGCCGTTGACGCCGTCTTCATAGCCGACGGTGCGCCAATCGGTGGCCAGGCACTCCTGCGCGCTCATCGAATTGCAGCCGCTGAGCGCGGCAGCGGCGGCGAGAATCCCCAGACCGAGCAACGACTTCGAATGACGGATGCGCATACGTGCCTGCGTGGCGAGCCAAGGTGCAGGCAACTTAAACGCGGACAGATGTCCCGGACGTGAACGGCTTCACAGCTCGCAGGTAATTCCTGGTGTTGCGTTGCCGTTCAGGTAGGGCGTCGACACAGAGCAGCGATTTCGCTACTGCGACGGCGGGTGCGGTACTGGCTGTGCTGGCGTCACCTGCTGCTCTTGCGGCGCCGGTTGCGCGGGCTGCGCCGGCTGCTCTTGCTGCTCCGGCGGTGGCGGCTCCGGATCCTTCTCTTTCTTCTTGTGCTTGTCCGAACCCGGCAGCACGTAGCCGACCGGCAGCAATGCATCGACCGTCGCCGACGGCGGGAAGTTGGACTTCTGATGCGGGTCGCAGGACAGGTTCTTGTGCACCGCCTTCAGATCGAAGTCGCGAAACACGTGCGTGATCATCTGGTCGAGCAGCTGGCAATGCTCGGGCTCGAGCTTGATCGTGTCGTGCGACAGAGTGACTTGCTGGCGTTTCGCGGCGAACAGTATCGGATCGTTCATCGCCGCGTTCATGTTGCCGGTGACCTTCGAGATCAGCTCGCGCCGCGCCTTGTCCTTCTCCATCTCCTTCATCACTTTCGAATCCGCGGGCACCGGCATCATCGCCCAGATGTGCACGGGGATGTTGATGGTCGGCGTCTCGCTGCGCATGCGGTCCATCGGACTCTGCTGTCGCGTCGAGCGATCCCAGTTGTTGTCCCAGGTCGATCCCGGCGTCTGCGATTGCGTTCCGCCGCCCAGCACCATCTCCGGCGCGCCACCGTAGTTGCAGTTCGACACGCGCACCTGGACGTCGTCGCGTGCGCCCACTGCACGCAGGATCACGGCGACGCCGTTGCGCAGCTCGTCGCAGGACATGTTGTAGAGCTGGCTGCGATACACGAAATCCGACTCGCGCATCTTGAGCACCGCCGTGACCGACTCGTCCGTGCCTGGCTGCTGTTCCGCCATCGCGTCGCACGCGACACCCAACGACGCAATCGCGACGAGGCTTGCCGGCCAGCTGCGAATCGAACGGCGGAACAGCGTACCCATGGCCTTTACTCCGGTTGCGGCAGTCTCAGTCGCCTTCAGTTCGCATTCGCGTCGATGAACGCCTTGGTGGTCTCGCCGAACTTCTTCATCGACTCGGGATGCACGTACATCATGTGCCCTGCTTCGTAGAACTCCGTGTGGATGTTCTTGCGCAGCTCGGGCGTGATGTTCAGATGATCGAGCGCGGCCTTCACCGTGCCGAACGGGCAGGCGAGATCGAAGTAGCCCGACTGCACCAGGATCTTCATCTTCGGATTCATCGCCATCGCATAGGAGATGTCGGGCAGGACGTTCGCGTACGGGACCTTCTGGCCGTTCGAGTCCGGCGGCACGTGGCTGGGATCCCAATCCTTGTACAGTCGCGCCGAGAGCACGTAGTTCTGCTCCGACGTCACGCCCAGCTCGCGGCGCGCGTAGTCGTTGAACGTCGCGACGATCCCCGGCGCCACCGAGCTCGAATACGGATCGAACGCAGTCGTCTCGGAGATTCGGCTCGGCATGTCTGCGGTGTAGCGCGAATCGACGCGGCCGACCGTCACGCCCTGGGCGCGCATCAGCTCCTGCAGGAAATGGTTCTCGTCCATGCGCAGGTTCGACTCATCCCAATACGCGGCGCTGATGCCCGTATAGCGCGCCAGTCCGTCGAGCGCAGTCTTGCGCTCCTCGGCAGTGGCTCTTGCGCCCTTGTACAACACCGGGTGATAGACCGTATCCACGAACTGCTCAACCTCGCGGAGGAACGGTTGCAGCTCGGGCGGCCGCGGATTGAGCGCCTTGTGATACCACGCCGTCGCCGCGTACGTGGAGAGGAAATTTGCGTCGCCCGCGTCGGTGTTCAGCCCGGCCGTGCCGGTCACGAAGTCGAGATAGGGCGAAACCAGGATGATGCCGTTGAGCGCCACGTTGTGACGGGTCAGCAGATCGTAGGTCACGCCGCCGGTGCGGATGCCGCCGTAGCTTTCGCCGAGGATGAACTTCGGGCTGGCCCAGCGCTGGAAGTCGCCGAGATAACGCACGATGAAGTCCGAGACGGACTTGATGTCGTTGTCGACGCCCCAGAAGTCCTTGCCTTCCGCCTTGCCGACCGGGCGCGACAGGCCGGTGCCGACCGGGTCGATCATCACCAGGTCGGCGCGATCGAGGAAGCTGAATTCGTTGTCGACGAGCTTGAACGGACCGCGGGTGTTGGCCGTCAGGTCCTCGAGCGCCGCGCGCCGCGGACCGAGGATCCCCATGTGCAGCCAGGCCGAAGCCGAGCCGGGGCCGCCGTTGTAGGCGAACACGATCGGCCGGGTGCGGGCGTCCTGGCCCTGCCGGACGTACGCGGTGAAGCCGAACAGCGCGATCGGCTCGTCCTTGTCGTTCTTCATCATCAGCGTGCCGGCCGTCGCCTCGTAGTCGACCGCTTTGCCGCCGATCTTGATCTGGTGTTTCGAGGTCCAGACCTTCGGTTCGGGGATCGGCTTTTCGTCTTTCTTGTCCGGTTTGTCCTGCTCCGCCGCCGGTTTGGGCTCGTCAGCGGCTTGAGTCGCATTAGGTGCTGAGAGCCAGAGCAGAGCGGCGAGCGCGGCAACCGGGCCGTAATTCTTCATGTTCGGTCCACCAGTCGTGATCGGGAGGACGGACAGTATATGCAACCCCGCGGAATTTTCCGGCATCGAAGCTGAACGTGCGATGTCGGAGGTTGCGAGTGAAGCTCGTTCCGTTGCTGTTGTTGGCGTGGATCTCGTCCGGCGCAGCGCAGACTTTCCATATCGAGCCGGCCAGCCCGATCCTCGTCGGCGAGCCGCTGTCCATCCGGGTCGATGGACTGCCGGCGGACCGGAGCGTCACGTTGACCGCGGAGCGCGCGATGCCGGGCCTCTATCGCTCGCAGGCCGTCTTCTCGGTGCCGCAGGGAACGCTCGAGCTCGCGACGGCGAAGCCACTCTCGGGCACGTATACCGAAGCGGACATTCGCGGCTTGTTCTGGTCGATGGCTCCGGTCGACGGCGGGGAGCCCGGCGGACTGCAGCCACTGCAGGTCAAGCTCACCGCGACAGTCGACGGGCACCCGCCGACGTCCACAACGATCGAGTTCATCGACGCGTTGCCCGCAGTGAAGGTCGAGGAGGTCAAAGAATTCCCCGGCGCTGTGTTTGCCACGTTGCCTGGAACTGCGCGACGGCCCGCGATTATTGTGCTCGGCGGATCCGAAGGCGGCGGCTTCTTCGCGCGCGATCGCGCTCCGCGCTTCGCATCGCGAGGCTTCGCGGTGCTCGGCCTTCCGTACTATTCGCCGGGTCGCACCGAGCGCGAGATTCCCGAGCTGCCGGCGGCGTTCGCAGATATTCCAGTCGAACGACTCAACACTGCATGCGAGTGGTTGAAGCGGCGTCCCGAAGTCGATGCTGCACGCGTCGCGTTGCTCGGCGCATCGAAGGGCGCGGAGTTCGCGTTGCTCGCAGCGAGCAAGTTCCAGTGGATCACGTCGGTCGTCGCCATCGTGCCGAGCGATGTGGTGTGGGAGGGCTGGGGTCCCGGCGTCGCGCCGGGCACGCGCTCGTCGTTTGCGCTCAATGGCAAGCCGCTGCCGTTCGTTCCTTATCTCGAGTTCGCGTCGGAGCTCGACGGCTTTCGTACTGGGCGCGACGTGAGGATGCGGCGCTTCCAGGACAAAGGCCGCGCAGCGAATCCGGCGGCCGCGGTGAACGCGCGCATCGAGGTGGAGAGATTTCGCGGCCCGCTGCTGGTCGTCGGCGGACACGACGATCAGGTGTGGGCCTCGGGCATGATGGCGCAGAACATCGCGGAACGTCGCGCCGCTGCCGGATTGGAGACGGTCGCGTTGATCTTCCCCGAAGCGGGGCATGCGATCGCCGGCAACGGTTGGACGCCGACGACGCAATACAACGTCGGGCTCAGCAAAGTCGGCGGCACTCCACAAGCCAATGCTACCGCTCAGGCGCGCGCGTTCCCGGAAACGATCGCGTTCTTGAAACGAACGCTGCGCGTCGAAGGTGACGCGCAGCGTTGATTACTCACTTATAGAACACGTAGTCGGCGGTGTACGGCACGAACCTGGTCTTGCCGACATCGCCGGCGACCGCGCACTCGCTCGCCGGCGCAACGCCGCCCGCAGTATTCACACGCTGCACGACGGTGGTCTTCGTCAACCGATCGTGCGGACGCGAGCCTTCTTCCGTGCCTTTCACCTGCAGCAGGAACCACTTGATCGCACCCGGCTCGACGTAACGCGCATCGTCCGACTCGGCCACCTTCATCGCCCACACCGAGCTGGTGCGGTCCGAGTGCTGCCACGTTGCGCGCGGCGTGCCGCTCTCAGCGGGGTTCGGGCTGAGGAAGTGCGTCATGATCTGCTTGCCGTCATCGTCGAACACCGTCGCCTGCGGACCGAACAGCACCCACTTCGCCACTGCTCCGTCGGGCAGGCAGATGTAGTTCTGCGTGCCGACCGCGTGACCGATCAGGAAGGCTTTGCTTCCTGCCGGCGCGACGATCGCGTCCGGCACCTTCGGCGGATCGATGTTCGTGGCCTTGGCGGCGAACGGCGCCGCGACAGCCAGCGCAGCAACGGCGAAACAAATCGAACGCATGGGAACCAACTCCAGGTAAGGGAACAACATCACGCGGACTTCGTGAACGGCACGAGCATCGGCACGCGCTCGCGGTACTGCGCGTACTCGGGGTGCTCGGCGATGAGGTCACGCTCTTCGAGCTGGATCGCGATCAGGATGTACGCGGTCGTGGCGAGCGCGAACACGAGATGCGCGACAGTCATCGTCGGCGTCGCCCAGAAGGCGAAGAACCAGCCGACGTACAGCGGGTGACGCACGTAGCGATACAGCACCGGCGTCTTGAACTGCAGCGCCGTGTACGGCTTGCCGCGCAGCTGCAGCCACACCTGGCGCAGACCGAACAGGTCGAAATGATTGATGAGGAACGTCGACACCAGCACGAGGCCCCAGCCGAACGCATACGCGCCGTAGATCAGCGCCTTGGAAACCGGTGCTTCGACATTCCACACGATCCCGCCGATCGGTTCCCAGAAGGCGAACAGGGCGATCAGGGCAACGCTCGACAGCAGCGTGTAAGTGCTGCGCTCCGCCGTCTGCGGAATGATACGTGTCCACCAGCGCTTGAAGGCGGGGCGCGCCATCACGCTGTGCTGGATCGCGAACACGCCGAGCAGCCCGGCGTTGATCAGCAGCGCAATGCCCAGCGAGGTCTCGCGCACGGAGTCGATCGACTTCGGCACGCCGAAGTTGCCGATGAAGCCGATCGCGTAGAGGAAAGTTGCGAAGAAGATGGCGTAGCTCGCCACGCCGTAGAAGAAGATGAGCCAGCGTTTCATGATGCGTATCCCGTTGAGAAGAAGACCGTATCGGCATAAACGGGAAACGGCCGGCGAAAGCCGCCAGCGCCATGAATCTTTTTTGGCCGGAATTGCTTGGTTAGTGCAGTGCGGCCTGCAGCGCCGTGGCCTCCCGCGTGGTGGCGTGCTTATCCCCTAAGCCATTGGTGAGGGCCGTGACTGCCCGATCCGCGTTCGCCCGCGCGGCCACCTGGTCACCTTTGGCCTGCTGGAGGGCAGCCAACGCGAGCGCGGCCTCGCCAACATCGGCGCTTTGGGTCGGGTCGCGGGCGATACCTTCCGAGATCTTCAGCGCGGCCTGTGCAAACGACTCCGCCTGTGGCAGCTCGTTCTTCGCCAGATAGATCCGTGCAGCGGTCGTCAGCGCAGCCGCCAGGCCCAGGCCGTTGCTTTTGGACGGATACCCGAACTGCGCCAGCGAAGCGTCGATCAACTCGCCGGCTTCGTTCACGTGCCGACGCGCCAGTTCGATCTCGGCGCGCGTTCGCGCGAGATCGCTGAGTCGGTCCTTATTCGCGGTCGCGTTCTCGCTCCAGGCACGCTGCACTTCATCGAGGAGTTTCTGCGACTCGTCGTATCTGCCTGCAAGCATCAGCGCGCGCGCCAGGTTGTAGTTGGCTTGCTGTACGCGTGCTCCACTGCCGGCCGCACGCAGCTGACGGCTCGCTTCGGTCAGGCGAGCGATCGATTCGTCGGTGCGGCCCAGCCGATTCAGGATGACGCTGTAAGCGACGATCTGGTCGGGCTGCGCAGGTTTGTTTTCGTCCAGCTTTTGCGCGCGGCGGATCGCGTCGCGACTAGCCTCCTCGGCGCGCTGCACTTCACCCAGTCGCAACAACACCGACGCTCGATTTATCGCCACGCGCACCCGCCCGAGCGTGCCGCCACGACCGTTCTCGTCGAGCGCTCGTGCCGTCCGCTCGTTGAGCTCGAGCGATTCGCGGAAGCGGCTGGTTCTGAAATAGATGCCGCCCAGATCGGTGAGCACCGCGTGATACTGCAGGCCGCGCGTGTTCTGCGTGTCTTCCAACAGCTGCTGCGCGGCTCTCAAGTGCGAGATCGCAGCGTCGCTGTCACGATGCGCATCCGCCACTTCAGCTTCCGCTCGCAAGCAATCGACCTTGGTGGCTACCTCGGCATTCGGTGCGCGCGCGAGCGCGGCGCGCGCGCTTTGCATGTGCTCTTCGGCCAGGTCGTACTTGCCGGCATCCTGCTGAGTTCTGACGATCGTGCACTCGATGTCGGCGATCAGATCGGGGTCGTCCTGTTTCTCTGCGATGGCCAGCGCACGGCCGAGTATCGACCACTGCTTCTCGGTATTGCCCAGATCCATGTAGCGTCTGGACATCTGCACCAGCATGCGTGCGGCGAAGGCTTGATCGTCGCCGTATCTGCGATCGAGCAACTGCACGCCACGATCGACCAGCTCGAGCGGCGTGAGCGGCTTGCCGCCCGGTCCGACTTCTTCGAGCATCAGGCTCATGAACTCGCTCGAGGCTTCGGCCCGCTGCGCCTGAAAGCGGGCGACGTCGCGCTGGCGCGCGCTCTCGTGCGCTTGCGCAGTCGCCTCTTTGCGTTGGCGTTGTGCTTCGATCGCCTGCCACGTCGTGCCGGCGATGCCGGCGATGAGCACGACGACGATCGATGCGACGAAGCCGACCGCGACTCGATGCCGCCGCACGAACTTGCGCATGCGATAGGCGCGCGACTCGGGCCGGGCGATGACGGGCTCGTGATTCAGATAACGTTTGAGATCGCTGGCGAACGCATCGGCCGTTGGGTAGCGATCGGCCGGCTCCTTCTGCAGCGCCTTGGCCACGATGTTGTCGAGGTCGCCCCTGAGCTCGCGCGCAAGTTGTGCGGCAGACAGGCCGTACAGCTTCAGCAGTTGAGTCTCTGCTTGCAGAGCTGCGTCGCTGAGAGGCGCTGCTTCTGCTGCGACCAACGCCTGCATCTGCTCGACCGGCGTGCTGGCTTCGCCCGCGGTCGGATGTTTGCCAACGAGGAGCACGTAGAGCAGCACGCCGAGCGCGTACACATCCGTGGCCGTCGTGACCTCGGTGCGCTGCAGCTGTTCGGGTGCGGCGTACTCCGGAGTCATCGCAGCGCCGCCGAGACGCGTCATCTCGCTTGGCGCGGTGGTTCGTCCATCGCCTTCGAGGAGTTTCGCGATGCCGAAGTCCAGCAGCATGGCACTGCCTTCCTTCGTCACCAGGATGTTCGAAGGCTTCAGATCCCGATGCAGGATCAGTCGACCGTGCGCATGCGACACCGCGCCGAGCACCTGCAGGAACAGTCGCACGCGAGCCTCGACGCCGAGAGCCTGCGCGTCGCACCAGATATCGATCGGCTCGCCTTCGACGTACTCCAGCACGAGATACGGCTGCCCGGCGGCGACGCCGGCGTCGATGAGATGAGTGATGTTCGGATGCGAGAGTTTGGCGAGCGCATTCGCTTCGTGCCGCAAGCGCTCGCCACCGCTCTGACCGAGCGACCCGAGATTGAGCAGCTTGACCGCCGCCTGTCCTTCGTAACGACCGTCGCTGCGCCGGGCCAGCCACACACTGCCCATGCCGCCCTGGCCAAGCGGCCGATCGAGCGTGTAGCCGCCGAAGCTGCGGCCGGCGAGCTCGGTGAGACCGAGCGGATCGATCGCGCTGTTTTCGAGGAAGCCCTCGCCGCGCACCGATGCTTGATGCGAGAGCAACCCGGCGATGTGATCGCCCAGCGTCGCGTTCTGCGAACGAATCTGCGCGAGCCGCACGGCCCGCGGTCCTTCATCTAGGTCGAGCAACTCGTCGAGCAATGCGCTGACGGCTTCCCAGCCTGCGCCTGTCTTGTCGGGCATGAGCATCCCCGGCCAGGTCTTGTCGGGCAGATCATAAACAATTGCGACGTCCGACATGTTTTTGTCGGCGGCACGGGTCTAGCTTGCGTCGCTATCAGTCATCCGGGAGTTGCTCATGTCGCATGGCTATTGGTCGGCGGTTCCTCTGCTTGCCCTGCTCGCGGGCTGTAACACGATGGGCCAGATCACAGTGAAGGACTACACGGCTGCATCCGGCCAGCGGGTGATGGTCGGACAAGCGGAGCCGAAGGCGGACTACCAGTGCCGCAAGCTCCTCGAGGAAGATCACGACTGGGGTATGAAGGAGAGCATGAACAAGCCGGCGGCGATCGAGGCGCTGACCCAGACGGCGGTGCAGGCGGCGCCCGGCAAAGGCGCGAACTACGCGTATCTGCACCTGCCCGGCGAAGCGACGGTCGGCATCGTCAACGTCAACGCGCTGAACGATCCGGAAGTCGTTTACTACAACTGCGCAAATCTGCCCGCGCCGAAGTAACTGGTCGAAAGGGAGTCCCATATTCCAGGGATGGACTCGCTGGCGTGTAGCTGCGACCGTGCAGCCATGCGCTCGATACTCAAGACTGCACTGGCGGTGCTCGTGTTCGCGGTGGTTTGCTCGACAGCTCGGGCTGGCGAGCAAGTCGTAATCGTCAACGGCGTGCAGCTGCCGAATACAGCCGTCTTGGCTTTGCAGCTCGCCTATCGCACGGTCATTCCGAGCGGACGCTATTGGTATGACCCGACCTCCGGTCTCTGGGGCCGCGAAGGTCAGCCACTTGCAGGACAAATGCATGCGGGCCTGCAGATGGGCGGCGATCTCAAGGCGAACGCCTCGAACGGCGACACCGACATCTATGTGAATGGGCGTCGGCTGCCGCGTGCCGAACTCCTGGCGCTTCAGCAACTGGTCGGGCCAGTACGTCCGGGGCGCTACTCGCTCGACCCGTACGGCAATGCCGGCTTCGAAGGCGGGCCGCCGCTGGTCAATCTGGCTCAGGCGCGTGCGCAGGGCGCGCAGGGGTATGCCGGTTGGAACAACAACACGGCGTTCGGCAACTGGGGCGGCGACGGCAACTGCTCCTATTACAACAATCCGGACGGCGACAGCATCCTGATCGGGGATTGCTGAAGCCCGTCACGGTCGGGTCCGCGCACCAGGGGTAGGCTCCCGGTCCACAACGGGAGGGCCCCATGGCTTTGCAGCTGAAGTCGATGAGCGAAGGCGCGAGCGGCGGAGTGCTTCGCAAGCTCCTGCTCGGCATCGGCGTCGTGGTGCTGGCGGTGTTCGTGCTCGGCGGCATGGTCGGCACGATCGCAACCGGCAACGTCGGCGTGCGTACCACGCTCGGTATCACGAGCGAGGACGAGGTCACGCCTGGGGTCTATTTCAAGTGGCCGTTCATTTCGCGGGTCGAGGAATTCACCGCGAAGGAAGTGGCGATCGACCTGACCGATCTCACGCCGAAGGCGCGCGACAATCTTTCGCTGCGCGACATGGATATCACTCTCTATTACCGCGCAGAGGCGGCCACCATCGCCGAGCTGTTCACGAAGTACGCGGGACAATCGGCGCGTGCGGACGAAGGTTACATGGTTCCGGCATACAACCTCGTGCTGCGCGTAGCCCGCAACACCGCATATAAGGAAGTCGCGAAGGTCGACTCGCTCGTCATGCACACGCGCCGCGACGAGTTGAGCGACGCCATGCACACCAACATGCAGGCGGAGCTCGACAAGACCGACCAGGGTGTCTTCAAGATCACGCGCGTCGTGGTGCGTGCGGTAATCACTGACCCCTCCATCGAGGAGTCGATCCGCAACGCCGTCGCGAATCAGAAGCGGCTGGAAGCCATGGAAGTGCAGACGCAGATCGCGCAGAAGGAAGCCGAGATCAAAGTGACCGAAGCGCGCGGCATCGCGGAGTCCAACCGCATCATCGCGGGCAGCCTGACGCGCGAGTATCTGCAGCACGAAGCGAACCAGGCGTTGCTGAAGTTCGCCGAGGGTGACAACGCCAGCACCGTGATTCTGCCCTCCGGCATGAACGTGACGCCGTTGATCAACGCCAACGCGCCGGCTGCCGCCACGCCGAAGTAGCGACCCGTCGGGTTGTTGGGACCTTCTGTCGAAGGTCGCGCATTAGGCTGCGAACAGGCATGCTTGCAGCCATGCAACTCGTACGCAGCACACTCACGATCATTCTGGTTTGCGCATTCGCCCTCGGCTGCAAGCAGCAGACGCCGATGGTGTACGTGCTGGACGGCTCGCAGAAGGTCACGTTGAAGGTTTCGGCGTCGGCGACCCAGGTGAAGGCTGGCGAAACCATTGTGCTGCATGCGCAGCGCCGCTCCGTCGGCACGTGGAAGCAGATTCCGCGCGATCAGCTCACTCAAGGGCAATGCTGGCTGTATACGCCGCCGCCGGAGCTCGAAGAAGAAGTCGCCGACAATCTCGAATGGCAGGTGGACCCGGAAAACGCCGTGCAGTTCGACACCACGTTCCGCATGGATCACACGCGGCTCGTGACCCCGGTGATCAAGGGCCGCATCACGTTCCGGCCTTTCACTGCAGTGCGCTGTGAAAAAGACCGGGTCGAAGAAGGCGACCCGGTTCATGTCGAAGTGGGCTAGACGTCATTTCTTTTCGCCGGGCGCCGGAGCGCCACTCGGCCACAACACTTCGACGGTGACCTTCGGTGCGAATTCGGAGCGCCCGTAGCGGTCGCACGAGAACTGTTTGCTGATCACCTTGAAGTCGAGCTTGCGCGTCAGGCTCGGCATCATCTGTTCGAGCAACTGGCAATGTTCGGGCCGCAAGCGGAGCGTGCCTTGCGACAGCGTTATCTGCTTGCGCTCGGCCGGGAACACGATGGGATCGTTGTGGGCCGCCGTTGGATCGCCCGTGACGCGCGAGATGAGCTCGCGGCGCGACTTGTCCTGCTCGATCTCCTTCATCACTTCCGGCGTCGCCTCGATCGGGAACATCCCTTTGACGAAGACCGTCGAGAACTGCTGCTGGTCGTCGTCGTCGAAGCCGCCAGTGGGATCGGGCAGACGATCGGGATGAAAGCGATCCCAGCCGCGGGCCGACGCTTGCTGGCCCGGCGTGAGCACGAGCTCGCAATTGTTGACGCGGACCTGCACGTCGTCGCGCGCGCCCATAGCACGCAGGATGACTGCGACGTCACGGCGCAGCTCGTCGCACGCGAGAAAGTTCACCAGCGTGCGATAGACGAACTGCACTTCGCGCAGCTTGAAGACCGCTTCGATCTGCTTGGGCGCCTCTTTGGGCTCGTCTGCGAGCGCCGCGCAATTCATCGTCAGCGAGCTGACCGCGAGCAGGAGCAGTGTGAAGCGCCGGACGTGCGGCATGGCTGACAACGTAGCTGAGATGCGTCCGACTCTACTCTGCGCGGGCAGTAGCGCAAAGGACGTCACCGGGAGGGGCACGGATGGCAGGTCAGGGACGACCTGAGGCCGCAGCGCCCGGCGTCAAGCCAAGGCACGGCTCAGACGCCGGGCAACGGTGCGCAACTGCGGACGCAGCTCTTGCGCATCCAGCAATTCGAAATCCACGCCGGCCATCAGCATGAAGGCGACGAGCGCTTCGGGCGTCGGCGCGCCGACGCTGAGCACGCAGTGTTGCGCGTCGAGCGGCTCCAGCACGCCAATCCAGCTCGGGATTCGCTTCGCAAGCTCGCCGATGACACCGGCGAGTTTCAGTCTTGCGCGACACGCATAGGGCTCGTATGAAATCGATTGCGACACGAACTTCACGACGTCATGCGGGAGCTTGCGCGGCGTGAAGTGCGCGCCGCTCTCGACGACGCGGCCGATGCGATCGGCGCGGAACGTACGCCAGTCCTTGCGCTCCAGGTCCCACGCGACCAGGTACCAGCGTCGGCCCGTGTGCGCGAGGCGGACGGGCTCGATCTGTCGAGCCGATTGCTTGCCGGCGCGATCCGCGTAATCGATGGTGAGTTTCTTCTGGTCGCGACATGCGCCAGCGATCTGCATCAACGAATCGGCTGCCGGGACTTCCTGCACGCCGGGCAGCGACACGGTCACGGAATGCAGCGAGCTCGCGCGTTTGCGCAAGCGTGCGGGCATGACCTGGTCGATCTTCGCCAACACGCCCATCGCTGCTTCATCCATGTGCGCGATGCTGCCGGAGGCAGCACGCAACGCGACGGCAACAGCTACTGCTTCATCATCTTCGAGCAGCACCGGCGGCATCGCGGAGCCGGGTCGCATGCTGTAGCCGCCGCCGAGCCCCGGCGATGCGTGGATCGGATATCCAAGCTCGCGCAACCGCTCGACATCTCGACGCACGGTTCGGCCGCTGACCTGCAGCCGGTCGTACAGATCGCGCGCGGTCCAGTGGCGACGCGACTGTAATAAAGAGAGCAGCCGCAGGAGGCGAGCAGAGGTGGTAATCATGGCGGGCAGTCTAGTCACACTTGCGGCCAGAAACTGGCCGCAATGGCCGGTACGATGGCCACACCATCAGGAGGAGAAAGACATGGCCCAGCAAACGATCACCGGCGGTTGTCATTGCGGCAAGGTGCGCATCGCAGCCGATCTGGACCTGGCCGCCGGCACCGGCCGCTGCAATTGCTCGATCTGCGGGAAGCTGCGCGGCTGGACCGCCATCGTGAAGCCGCAAGCCGTCCGCCTGATCTCCGGGCAGGCCGACCTCAGCAGTTACGAGTGGGGCGCCAAGATCTCGACGCGGATGTTCTGCAAACATTGCGGTGTGCACGTGTTGAGCCGCGGTTATTTGGAGGAGGTCGGCGGCGATTACTGCAGCGTCAACATTGCAGCGCTGGACCTGGAGCCGGCCACGCTCGACACGATCCCGATCCGCTATTTCGACGGCCTCCACAACAACTGGATGTCGACGCCGGAGCACACCGGCTATCTGTAGACGGTCGGGCGTCCGGCTCGCGTTCTGTCAAGCGACGCCGGACGAGCACTCCTTTATTACATCCGCCGGCCGGCATCCTTCGGCGAAGTAGGCTCCGCCCGACCTATTTCTGTCCGAATGATTGCGCTGCGCGCATTCTCAATCCCCCGCGCCAGGACTATGCTTGGCCCACTCAGGGGGACGTCATGGCGCTGTCCAGCCGTTTCGACCCGCGCACTTCGCGCAAGGTGATCGGCGTCGCTGCATCCGCAGCGCTGCACCTCGCCCTATTGATCATCATCATGTTCGGCGGCCGCCAGTACGGTATCGACTCGGGCGACGCGCCGACTTCGAAGCTCGTGCTGATCGAAGCCCCGGACGCCGAGCAGCGGGACGGCGATGATCTGCCGCCACTGCCTGCCGGTTCGACGGCGCCGAGCGAGGTCGAGCTCGAAGACGCGCTGGCGAGAGTGTCGCCGCCGTCGAACGATGCCATCGCGGATCAAGCCGTGGAGCCGGGCCCGATCGATGCGTTGGAGGCACCTGCCGCCGCGCCTCTTGCGATCACTGACACCGAAATCCAAGTCGCGACCGTCCCGATGTCGTCGAGCGAGAAGGCGGAGCTGTCGCGCCGGCTCGAGCAGCTCGCCGCGCAAGCGCTCAAGTCGTCGAGTGCCGAGGTCACGTGGGAACAGGACGGTCGGCAATACAGCGCGCTCTTGATCCGCGAGCGTGCCAATGAAGGAACTGCTCTGGAACGAGTCACCGCGCAGGTCAGTGCCTCCGATCACGGCAGGCAGCTCACCACGCTCGTGAATCTCAATCGCCTGTCGTTCTCGCAGTTCACGCAGATGATCGACCACTGGGATCCGACCGTGCAGCTCCACGACGACGAGATCGTCGGCCGCTTCCACACGAACTCGCGCTTCAACCTGCTGGCCGATTCGCGCAAGGCGCCGAAGTTCCTCGGCAAGGTGACGACCACTGCGCGCAGCTTCAACAACGAGTCGATCGGTCGCCGCAACGAATCGGAGATTTTCCGCGGCGGCATCGAGACCGGCACGAGTCAGATCGAGCTGCCGGAGTCGTCGCAACCGTTCCAGTGGGCGCCGCGCGACGAGGAAGCGCGAGTGCACGAGCTCGCGACCGACACGCGCATCCGCTTCTTTGCCGACGGCAGCTATCGCTGGACCGATCTCGACACGATGCAGTCGCAGTATCTGAACGAGCCTGCCGATCATCCGGTGTACTTCATCGGCAAGGGCAAGGCAGCGCTGCACGTACAGGGCGTCGTGGCGGGCAAAGTGCTGATCTATTCGCCGCGCCTCATCGTGATCGAAGGCAATCTGACTTACGCCACCGATCCGCGCGATGACACCGATTCGGACGACTACCTCGGCATCGTCAGCGACCGCGTCGTCGAGATTCCTGGACCGAGCGTCACCGGCGGCGGCGATCTGGAAATCGACGCGGCGATCTACGCGGGACGGCGCTTCGTCGTGACCGACATCGATCGCGGACGCACATCGACGCTGCGCATCTACGGCAGTCTGGCTGCAGGCACGATTTCCGCAACCGAGCCGCGCTACGCCACCAAGATCGACTACGACACGCGTTTCGAGCGCCAGCGCCCGCCGGGGTTCCCCTCCACGAACCGCTACGAAGTCGCCAACTTCAGCGGGCAGTGGACGCAGCAGCCGGAACGAGCCGCGGATAACTGATTTCACGCGATTCTCACGCCCTCCCAACCGCTGGCTTTACGCCCGTCTCCTACTGTGAGCACCGTGGCGCAGCCGTCGCCACGACTTGCAATCGAGGTGACGTGTCTTGCATTCGTTCGACCCCAACCGCCGGCCCAGCCGCGTCCACGCGCATCGTGAAGCCAACGCGATCGCAACACTCACGCTCGCGTTCAGCGCCGATCCTGCAAACCGCTGGTGTTGGCCCGGAGCTGCAGAGTATCTGGCGGCATTTCCCGAATTCGTCCGCGCGCTCGGCGGCAAGGCGTTCGCAGCAGAATGCGCCTTCGAGATCGCCGGCGGCGCGGGTGCCGCGCTGTGGCTGCCGCCCGGCGCCGAGCCCGATGAAGCGCAGCTGATCGAGATCATCCAGCGCAGCGTGCACGCGTCGCGGCAGAACGACTTGTTCGAGATCATCCAGCAGATGGGGCAGCTGCACCCGCAGACCTCGCATTGGTACCTGCCGTTCGTCGGCGTCGAGCCGATTCAGCAGAACCGCGGCCTCGGCGCGCTGCTGTTGCGGCCGATCCTCGAGCGCTGCGATCACGAGCGACTGCCGGCGTATCTCGAGTCGACCAATGCGCGCAACATTCCGTTCTACGAGAGCCTGGGCTTTCGCCGAGTCGGTATGATTCAGTCGGGCACGTCGCCCACGATCGTACCGATGCTGCGTGAGCCGCAATGATTCAACACTCGTCCCTGCGCACTTTCGCTGTCATTGTCTTCGTCGCTCTGGTTGCAGCCTGCAAGCTGCAACCGCCGCGTGAGCCTGGCGCTGCAGTCGATGCAGAAGCCGAGAAGCAGGCGATCCTCGCTGTCATCAGTCGCATGGAAGTCGCGTGGAATCGCGGCGACTTTCGCGGCTACATGGAGGGGTTCGCGAATCCCGACGTCATCTTCGTCTCGCGCGGCCAGTTCCAGAAGGACTGGCAGGGCACGCTGGATCACTACATCCGCGACTACGGCACTTCGGAGCAGACGCGCGGCAAGCTGCACTTCTTCGACATCAAGATCGAGATTTTGGGGCCGGATGCTGCGCAGCTCATCAGCCGCTACCAGCTCGATCGGCCGAAGCAGCCGCAGGATGGCATCAACACGCGCCTGATGCGCAAGCGCGCTGGCAAGTGGGTCATCGCGTTGAATCACGTCTCATCGCGCGAGATCCAGTGAGCGTTGCATCATTCGGAATACTCTCGCCAAGATCGCCAAGACGCCAAGAAGAACCAAAGATGCAACTTCCAAAGTTTTACTGTTCGGAATTTAGCTCCACTTCTCTTCCTTAGCGTCTTGGCGCCTTGGCGAGAGTTCTTCCGCTTCAACCCGGCGTTGCAAACCGCGCCCGATACTCCAGCGGCGTCGAGCCAACGCCGCGTCGAAACGCGCGATGCATCGTTTCGACCGTGCCGAAGCCGCACAGTCGCGCGATCTGCTTCACTGACTTCTTCGATGATTCCAAGCTGCGGCGCGCAGCGTCGATGCGCAGACGCTCGACATAGGCAGCTGGCGTGAAGCGCGTCTCCGCGGCGAACACGCGAGCAAAAGTTCGCACACTCATGTTCGCGCGCTGCGCGAGGGCTGCGACCGTCAGATCGCTCTGCATGTTCTCGGACATCCACAGCAGTAGCTTGCGAATCCCTTCGCGCTCCGCGACCTGTGCCGCGAGCGGCGCGCTGAACTGGCTCTGCCCGCCCGGCCGGCGCAGGTAGACAACGAGCCAGCGCGAGATCTCGAGCGCTAGCTCTGCGCCGTGATCTTCTTCCACCATCGCCAGTGCGAGGTCGATGCCGGTCGAAACGCCAGCCGACGTCCAGACGTTGCCGTCGCGCACGAAGATGCGATCGTCTTCGACGCGACACTGCGGATTCGCGCGTCGCAGCTGATCGCACGCGGCCCAATGCGTCACGGCTGCGCGACCGTCGAGCACGCCGGCACGCGACAGGATGAACGCCCCCGAGCACACGGAGGCAAGACGCCGCACACGGGGCGCGAGACGACGGACGATCGGCACGAGCGGCGCGGCGCCGTCGACCGCTCCCATCAGTCCGCCGGGCACGATCAGGGTGTCGATCGCACCGCGCAGTGAGCCCAGAGCTTGTTGCGCCGTGAGCGTGACGCCGCTGGACGTAACGACCGGCCCGGCGCGCTCCGCGACCAGGCGTACTTCGTAGCCGGCCTTGCGCCGCCGGAGCAGGCTGGTCGCGCTGCTGAAGACACTGGTGGGACCGGCGATGTCGAGCAGCTCGGCACCGGCAAAGCAGCCGATGTGCACGATGTGTGTTGGCATGAATCGTCAATCTCTTGTCATATCTGCCATCACCGTCGCGCGCATGATCTGCTCCAGACAGCGGGAGTGCAACCCATGACACGCCGAGAATTGATGCAGCTAGCTGCCCTGACGGGCGCCACCGCGCTGACCGCGAGTCTTGCGCAGGCGCAGACCAAGGCCACCGGCACGCGCATCCAGATGCTGGTCTATCCCGGCATGACCCTGCAGGACCTCGTCGGACCGTTGCAGGTCTGGGCGGCCTGGCCCGGCGCGCAGATTCAGTTCGCGTGGAAGAGCGCGGGCCCGGTGCCGACCGACTCCGGCCTGGCGGTGATCGCAACCACTTCGTTCGCCGAAGCCTGGGCCGATCCCGACATTCTGTTTGCACCCGGCGGTCTGCTGCCGACATTCGAGTTGCTCGACGACGCCGACGTGATCGAATTCCTGCGCAAGCGCGGCGAGCAGGCGAAGTGGGTGACGAGCGTTTGTACCGGCGCGGTGCTGCTCGGTGCTGCCGGCCTGCTGCGCGGCTATCGCGCCACGACGCATTGGTTCGCCCGTGATTCGCTCGCGATGTTCGGCGCGACGCCAGTAAGCGAACGCTGGGTGATCGATCGCAACCGCGCCACTGGCGGCGGAGTGACGGCCGGTATCGACTTCGGTCTCGCAGTGCTGTCGCAGTTGGCCAGTCCCGAGCTCGCGCGCGTGGTGCAGCTCGCGCTCGAGTACTCGCCGCAGCCGCCGTTCCGTTCCGGCACGCCGGAGGAGGCGAATCCGCAGACACTGGCGACGCTGCGCGCGGCGTGGGGCGGCCAGGTCGGCGAGCGCATGCAGTCGCAAGTGCTGGCCGCGAGCCAGCGCCTGCCCAAAGCTTGACGGAGTCAACTAATTCACGGAAAGTGGCTGGCGCCGTTCTTCGGGGAGCCGCCAGCCATGTCGAATGCACGGGTCAGTTCTCGGAGCGCCGCGCCGCAGATCAGCGCCATCCGTGAGTTCAATCGCTTCTATACGCAGAAGATCGGCGTGCTCGGCGGCGGTCTGCTCGATAGCTCCTACACGCTCACCGAAGTGCGCGTGCTCTATGAAATCGCGCATCGCGAGCGGCCTCTGGCGAGCGACCTCGTTCGCGATCTCGGGCTGGACGCGGGTTATCTGAGCCGCATCCTGGCGAAGTTCGCGCGGCGCGGCTGGCTGCAGCGCGAGCGCTCCGGCGAAGACGCGCGCAAGGCGCACCTGCATCTCACGGCGAAGGGTAAATCCGCTTGCCAAGCGCTGGACGTGCGTGCGCGCGACGAGATCGGTGAGTTGCTCGCGCCGCTGCCTCGCGAGGAGCAAGTCAAACTGCAGGGTCACCTGCAGAACGTCCAAGCGCTGCTCGGGGCGGCGCCGGCGCGAACCGACGCGTTGCAGTTGCGCGAGCATCGTCCCGGTGACATCGGCTGGATCGTGCAGAAGCATGGCGAGCTGTACGCGCAGGAGTACGGCTGGAACACGGACTTCGAGGCGCTGGTCGCGGAGATCTGCGCGAAGTTTCTGCGCGAGCTCGATCCGGCGGTCGAGCGTTGCTGGATCGCGGAGCGCAACGGCGTTCGCGTCGGCTGCATCATGCTCGTGCGTCATTCGCGCACGGTGGCGAAGCTGCGCCTGTTGCTCGTCGATCCGAGTCAGCGCGGCCTCGGTGTCGGCAACACACTCGTCAGCGAATGCCTGGCGTTCGCGCGCGCGGCCGGTTATCGCAAGGTCACGCTGTGGACGCAGAGCATGCTTGCCGCTGCGCGCAAGCTCTATGAAGGTCACGGATTCCGTAAAGTCGCCGCGGAACCCCACGAAAGCTTCGGCGCGAAGCTGGTCGCTGAGACCTGGGATCTGCAGCTGTAGCCCGGGCGTTGTCCGGGCATGATCCGCAAGCTCTCATCGGGTGGGTATCGGCTCTATTCTCGTAAGAAGAATCCGAAGACCGGCCGTCGCCGCAATCTCGGAACCTTCAAGACGCGCGCAGCGGCCGAGAAGCACGAGCAAGCTGTCCAATATTTCAAGCGCCACTGACGCGAGTAGACTGCGCCGATGGCCTCACGCTATCGCGCGCTCGCTGCGTACTCGGCGGTGCTTGCCGCTGGCGCGGGCGCGTGCCTGGTCGCGGAGCTGAGCCGGACTTCCGCCGCCCCGCCCGCCTGGGCCGTCGCACTCGCCGTCGTCGCCTGCCTGTTCGTCTTCCAGTTCGGCTTGCGCACGCGCATCGGTCTCATCTCGATGGAGCGCGTGCCGCAGATCGGCCTGCTGTTGGTGTTCGATGCAGCGGTGGCGGCTGCGATCTGCGCGACTGCGTCGTTTATCTGGCCGTTGTTCAATCGCGCATACAGTCAGGGCTCGACGATCTTCGCGGCGCTGCGGGCGCTACACAATGCGGCGATGACCGTGCTCATGCTGCTGGCAGCCGGCGCCGCTTACTCGGCGGCAGGTGGGCAGTACCCGCTGCTGCGTGTCGGCATCGCCGATCTTTGGCCTCTGCTAGCGATGGCCATCGTTGCGCAGCTCGTCAACACCGGCGTCATGACTCTGTTCTTCCTGTTCGATCGTCGTGACGTGCGCAGCGTGCTCAAGCCGGCCTACGTGCTCTCGGACTTCGTGTTCGTGCCGGCGGGCGTGCTGGCTGCGTTGCTGTACAACGCAGGTCAGCCCTCGATCTTCGCGCTGTTCGCATTGGTCATGCTGGTGTTCGTGCTGAGCTTCAACAGCATCGGTGTCGCGGCCACTGCTGCCGAGCGTCGCGGGCCAATGGCCAAGCTCTTCGAATCGAGTCGCGCCTTGCACGGCGCGCGGCGTATCGATGAGCTCGGCGAGCGCATCCTCACCGAGGCGCGGACCTTGTTTCGCTTCGATGAGTTCTATTTCGTGCTGGTCGAGCCCGGTCAACAGATCCTCGACTTCCGGGTGCACGAGCGCGGTGGCGTGCGTCAGCCGGCGCGCATCAAGAGCGTCAACTCAGGATTGTTCGGTTGGACCGTCGAGCGTCGCGAGGCGCTGCTCGTCGAGGATTGGCTGCGTGCGCCGGCGGAGCTGCGGCAGCGCGCGGAGTCGACCGGCAAGGAGACCGGCTCGGTCATCGTCGTACCCTTGATCGAACGCGGCGTCGTGACCGGCCTGCTCAGCGTTCAACACACCGAGCCCGGCGTGTACTCGCAAGCGGATCTGCACCTGATGCAGCAGCTGGCTGCGCAAGTCGCGCCGGCGGTGGCGGATGCGCGGGCATTCGAGGACCTCGAGGACTACCGACTGCGACTGGAGGCGCGCGTAACCGAGCGGACGCACGAGCTGGAAAAGGCGAGCGCGGAGAAGGAGCGACTGATCGGCGCACTGCGCGAGCGCAGTCTGAAGCTCGAACGCGAGTCGCGCGAAGATCCGCTGACGGGCCTGGCCAATCGCCGTCATTTTGCCCAGCGCCTGGCGGCGGAGATGGAAGTCGCGCTCGCAGTCGGTCATCCCCTCAGCATTGCGGTCGGCGACCTGGATCATTTCAAGGTCATCAACGATCGGCTCGGGCACGCGATCGGCGACAAGGTGTTGAACGAAGTCGCAACGCTGATGCGCGGCGAGTGCCGTCCGAGCGACCTCGTGGCGCGGATCGGCGGCGAGGAATTCGCGCTGATCCTGCCCGGCTTGTCCCAGGAGCAGGGACTCCAGTTCTGCGAACGCCTGCGCGCCGGCGTGGAAAACCACGACTGGCGGCAGCTGCAGCCGGATCTCACTGTAACGCTGAGCATTGGACTGTCGCAGTGGGACGGCAGCGCAGAAGTGCCGGAGCTGCTGCAGGCGGCGGATATTCAACTCTATCGCGCGAAGCGAGCGGGAAGGAACCAGGTCGCATGAACAATCCATGAGCATCCTGGCATGCGTGCTCGCAGCGGTCGCCGCCATCTGCGTCAACGCTTGCCTCGCTCATGTCTTTGCCGCACGGCATCCCTGGTTTCGCGCCGTGCATCTCACCTTCGCCGCCCTGGCGCTCATGGCCGCCGTGCATGCGACATCGCATATCGCTGTCTACAGTGCCGACAGCGTGGCCCGGTACGTCGCGGCCGAGCGCTACGCGAATCTTTCCGGTGCCTTTGCGATGGCGCTCGTGCCGTGGCTCGTGCAGGGCTATTTCGCCGCCGGCAGCCGCTGGGTCGCGATCGTCATGAGTGCGTTCTATGCGCTCAGCGGCATCCTCTACGAGCTGGCCGCGATCGGCTCGAGCTCCCGGCCGGCGCCGCTGCTGGAGAAGATCGTCCTGCCATGGGGAGAGACGGCGACCATCCATCGGTTGCCGACGGTGCCGCTGGCGGCCTGGATCTTCTGGGCCGTCAGCCTGCTGCTGCTCGCTTACATAGCGATACTCTGCGCCGGCCAAAGGCAGCGGCGCGGTTCGCTGCCAGCGGTGGCGATGACAGCGAGCATCTGCGTCCTCATGCTCACGCTCGCGGGCAACATGCTGATCATCGCAGCCGATCTCGACTTCATCTTCCTCGGCGAGTTCGGGTTTCTCGCGCTGGTGCTGACCATGATGCGGCTGCTGAGCGGCGAGGAGAGTTATCGCGCGATGATCGGTCAGGCATCGGTGGGCATCTTCGTGTTGTCCGCCGCCGGTCGCTTCCTCGACGCGAATCGTGTCGGTCGCAGCATGCTGGCGCGGACGCAAGCGGAGCTGCGAGAACTGTCTTTGAAGGACATCGTCGTCGACGGCAACATTGCCCCGCCGGGATCGCGCGCCACTCACCCTTTGCGGCGCGGCGACGGCACTACGGTCCTCGCAGATATCTCATCGCAGCAGCTCTCTGACGGCCGGATGTTATGCGTCGCTCTCAATGTGACGGAGACTCTGCGCATCGAAACGGCGTTGCAGCTGCTCGCGGAGTCCGGTCCCGCGCAGGACACCGCTGCATTCGCCGAGCGGTGTGCCGAAACGCTGGCGCAGGCGTTTTGTGCGCGTCACGGTGCGGTGAGCGTGGTCGACCAGAGCGGCACCACGCAAGCGATCCTGGGTGAATGGCCGCCGCAGCGCGGGTCATCCGGCTATCCACTGGCCGGATCGCCGTGTGCGCAGCTGACCGCGCAGCGACGTTCGATGTACGTCACTGGACTCGCGACGGCTTTCCCGGCGCACGCACCTTTCGCCGCATACCCTTCGGGCGCCTATCTCGGTGCGGCGATCCTGAACTCTGCCGGCGCCGTCACGGGCGTCGTCGAGATCTGGGACGAGGCGCCGTTCGCGGTCGGGCCGGGCTCGCAACAGATTCTCGAAACCTTCGCGCATCGCATCGGCGCCGAGCTGGAGCGTGCCGCCGCGGACCGCGAGCTGCGAGAACTCACTGCAACGCTCGAAGTGCGCGTCGCTGCGCGCACGTCCGAGCTCGAGCAGGTCAACGAGGAGCTGGAAGCATTCTCTTATTCGGTGTCGCACGACCTACGCGGTCCCGTGCGCGCTGTCGACGCACATGCCTCGATGCTGCTGACGGAAGCCGACGCTGTGCTCGACGCGGGTGCGCGCAGGCATGTCGAAGGCATCGTGCAGGCAGCGCGTCGCATGGGCGATCTCATCAACGGTTTGCTGCAGCTCGCACGTCTGTCGCATCAGCCGCGCAACCTGCAAATCGTGGACCTGAGCCAGCTTGCGACTCACTCGATGGAGCTGCTACAGGAGCGCGATCGCGAACGTCGGGTCGAGTTCGCATGCGCACCCACCCTGCGCGCCAGCGCGGATCCGACCGCAATCGGCATCGTGTTGACGAACCTGATCGAGAACGCGTGGAAGTATTCCTCGCGCGTCGCCCATGCTCGCATCGAATTCGGGGCACAGCGTCAGGGCACCCGTACGGTCTACTTCGTGCGCGACAACGGCGTTGGGTTCGAGATGCAACACGCGCGCCGCCTGTTCAAGCCGTTTCAGCGTCTGCATGCGCAAGGCGACTACCCCGGCATGGGCATCGGACTCGCAACAGTGGAGCGCCTGATCCGACGCGTTGGCGGCAGCGTGTGGGCGGAGAGCGCGCCAGGGCAGGGCGCGACGTTCTATTTCACGCTCGAGGCGGGTAACTGAGTCGCGTCACTCACGCTCGTATGCGACTCGCCAGGCCTCCACCCACTGGCCGTCTTTCTGCTGCTCAGTCACCGCAAGCATTTTGGTGTCGCCGTCGAAGCGCCAGATCGTGCGCAGCACCAGGTTCTTACCATTCTGTTCATAGCGCTCCTCGGGGAAGCGCAGCTCGTTCTGTACCGGGTGCACAGCGCCTTCGCTGTAACCGCCCTCGCTGTTGAAATAGTGAAAGACGATGCGCTGCGCCCGCGCGTCGTAGCGATAGAAAGTTTCGCCACCGTACGGTGCGCGCTTGCCGGTGAGCGCGTGCTCGTCGTGCAGGAATTTGCCGTCGTACGCCCATTGGAAGCAGTGACGGTCCCAGCTGCCGCCTTCGGCGAACTCGCCTTTCCAGCAATGACCCGCGAGCCGCGACAGCGGCGCGAGCGGTGCATCCGCCGCCCGAACTGTGGAGGCCAGCAATGTCCAACCGAGGAAGACCACTGCAATCGCTCTCATTGCCACAACCCCAACACGGCCCCGATCACCGTGTACTGCACCGTGTGATACCCGCCGTTGATCAAGAACAACCGCAACGGGCGCTGCTCGAACAGATAGTTGATCCCGAACGATCCCGCGACCCAGCACAATCCCGCGGACAGGCCCGCTGCCGTCGCGAACATCGGCGCCGGCCGCGGTCCGAGAAACATCGCGAACACCGCCGCGCCGATCAGCGCCAGCACGAACGCCGTGCCCAGGGTCTTCGCCATGTTCGCAGACTTCGCCTGCTCTTCGGTCACGCCGCTCGCCGCGCTCCATGCTTTGCCGAACAGCACGGGCGAGTACCACAGACCGCCGAGAATCAGGCTCGCAACACCGGCGGCGAGCACCGCCCACAGGTTTATTTCTGGCATGTGCGGATGGTAACGAGGCCGGTCCGAAGCTCCTTGTAAAAAAGTTACCTCGGCTGAGTCACTCGTTGACCACGACCGTCAGGCCGTCGACGGAGCCGGCCGCGGCGTATTCGCCCGGGCTCATGCCGGAGAACTCGCGGAACTCATGATTGAAGTGCGCCTGGTCGTAGTAGCCGCAGCTCATCGCGATGCGCGTCCAGTCGAGTCCGTGTCCGCGCTGCACGAGATCGACGACGCGACGGAAGCGGAACATGCGTGCGTAGGTCTTCGGCGTCAGCCCGATGTGCGCGTCGAACAGGTTGTTGAGATGTTTGCGACTGATCGACATCGAGCGACAGATCGCTGCGATGCGCTCGGTGCCCTGGGTTCGCGTCAACATGTCGACGGCGATCTGCGCGTCGGCGCGCAGCTGCACGCGACTTCGGGCGAGACGGCTGCGCGCAAACTCGCAGAGCACCGCGAACTGCCTCCCAGCGTCTGCGCAATCGCCGAGTTGCTGATGCACCGATGCAATCGCTGCGCCGAGCACTTCATCGAGCTCGAAAACGTTCTGCGCGACCGTGCCGAGCGGCATGCCGAGCAAGCGATGCGCGCCGAGCGGCGGCATGCGCACGCTCAATAGATAAGAAGGCTCACGCGGGTCGTACTGCGGCGTGACCGTCAGCCACTCGCGCTGCATGCCCGAAATCCACGCGCGCTTGAACAACCGATCCGCCGGCGGCCGGTTCGGCACGCCGAAAGGCTTGCGCAGGTTGAACATCAACTCGACGTTGTTCTGGGGCAGGATCTTCTCGTACAGAAACGTGACCTGTCCGCGCGAGATCCAGAAGCACTCGACGATCCCCGCGAGATCCGGCGGCGGCGGCGCGATGAGAAATTCCCATTCGCCGAGCGGCGTGCGGAAGTGCTGGCGGTGGAAGGGGAGTGCAGGCAGCGGAGCCATGCGGCTTTATACGCTTACTGCGCCAACGCTGCCGGCCAGCCGCCGCTGACGACTTTGCCGCCAACGACTGTCGTCAGCACCTTCGCATTGCGAATCTCCTCCGGCGGAATGTTGAAGAGGTCGTGATCGATGATCACGAGATCGGCGAGCTTGCCCGCACTCAGCGTGCCCTTGCGCGATTCATCGAACGACGCGTACGCGCCACCGACGGTGTATGCGCGGAGCGCCTCTTCCACCGTGATCTTCTGCGCCGGCACCCAACCGTCCGGATTCTTATCATCCAGCGTCCGACGCGTGACCGCCGCGTAAATCCCTTCGAGCGGCGTCGCGGGCGCGACGAACCAGTCGCTGCCGAACGCGAGTCGCGCCTTGTTGTCGAGCAGCGAGCGGAACGCATACGTCGTCGCGATCCGCTTGCCGATGAATTGCTCGGCCCAACGGCCGTCGTCGATCGCGTGATAGGGCTGCATGCTCGCGATGACGCCGAGTTGCGCGAAGCGCGGTAGGTCCTGCTCGCGCAAATGCTGCGTATGTTCGACACGGAAGCGGCGGTCGCGCGCTCCATCCTCCTTTTCCACACGTTCGTAAATGTCGAGCAGCATCGCGATCGCACGATCGCCGATCGCGTGCACCATCACGTGCAGTCCAGCCTTGTCGGCACCGGAGATCCACTCGTACATCTTCTCCGGCGGATTCACCAGCAAGCCACGATCCTTCGGCGCATCTGCGAACGGTTCCTCGAACGCTGCAGTGTGCGAGCCGAGCGAGCCGTCCATGAAGCCTTTCAGGCCGCCAACGCGCAGCCACTCGTCGCCGCGCCCGTCTGCACCACCGTACGTCTTGGCCGCGACTGCGTCGCGCAGCTTTTCCCACTGATCGAGCGGCGTGACCGCGTAGAGGCGCGTCGTCAGCGTCTGCGCCTTTGCCGCACGCGCGAATGTGTCGACGTCGTCCCACGTCCCCATGTTGTGCACCGACGTCACGCCTTGCTCGTTGACGTACTTCATCGCTGCGACCAGGGCGCGGTCCTTCATTTCCACCGAAGGTGCCGGCACGGCGGCATCCACCAGCGACATCGCGTTGTCCTTGAGGACTCCGCTCGGCTCACCCTTCCGGTCTCGCACGATCGCGCCGCCCGCGATGTCCTTGGTCGCGCGCGTGACACCCGCGAGCTTCAACGCGAGGCTGTTGGCGAGCGACATGTGTCCGTCCAGCCGATTGATCCACACCGGATGATCCGGCGTCACTGCATCGATCCACTCGCGCGTCGGCAGCTCGCCGCCCCACAAGCTGTGATCCCAGTTGCCACCTGTGATCCACGTGCCCGCGGGCACGGTTGCCGCGAATGCCTTGATCCGTGCAACGAACTCGTCGCGCGTGGCCGCGTCGCGCAATTGCACGGAGGCGAGGCCGAAGCCGCCTTCCCTGAAATGCACGTGCGCATCCGTGAAGCCCGGCACGATCAATCGGCCGCCGGCATCGATGACCTGTTCTGCGTTCGCTTTGCGAGCGTCCTCGTTCGTGCCGACCATCGCGAGCGTCGCGCCGTCGATGACCAATGCTTGGGCCCAAGGTTGCGCGTCGTCGCCGGTCCAGACACGCGCGTTGACTACCGCAACCGTGCCAGCCTTCGCGGCAGCTGGCGCCGGCGGCTTGGAGCAACCAACGATGAGCAGAACACAAGCGGAGGCGATCAGAATTTTTCGCAGCATGTTTGTTCTCATTGCTTTTTCAAGAACTGACTGAAGCCACTGTACTGCCAAGGTCGCAGCGCGACCAGAAACGCCGTCCCCGCGCGTTCCTCCAGCGGCACCGCGCGATCGCGATCCATGATCTCGGTGCACTCGCGCACCGCATTCTGCAATACCCGCCTGAGCTGCGTGAACGCGCCGGCGGACACGACGCCGCCGTAGAAGATCAGCTCGCTGCGGCTGCCCTGAAAGTGCGTCGCCAGAAATTCCTTGATGAGCTTCTGGTGGATGTAGTTGTGCACGGGACCGCCCGGCCGCCACGCGAAGTGACGGCTGACGAGCACGCGCGTGCGGTTGTCCGGCTGCAGCTCGATGATCCGCAGCCGATCGAGCTTGATCAGGTAGCGCAAGGCCTCGCGCCGCGTGAGTTCGTACACCCGGACGATGTCATCGAGCTGCCAGCGATTGAGCACCAGCCACGTCATCAGGAACAGCTTCGAGTCCGCGACGACTTCCTGCTCCTGCGCCAGCGTCAGCTGGTTGACCGGGGTCGCCTGCTGCTGCATCTGTTCGACCAGCTCGGACATCTCCAGCCCGGCCAGCTCGCAGATCGAATCGAGGCGCTCGAGCGAAAGGTCGCCCGCCGCGAACAGGCGTTTGACGCTCGCTTCGCTCAACTGCAGATGCTTCGCCACGTGCGCGTAGGTGAGCCCGCGCGCCCGCAATGCACGCTTGAGCTCGGCGACGATCTGGGTTCGCTGCGCCACGGTCCGCTCCTGGAAGGCTGCGGACAAAGTATCACAGCACGATACTTTTCGGCTCTCGTCGCACTACCTGGACAGCTTTGGTTGCGCCTGAAGCAACCCGGCTCGACAGTGCGCCCCGCATCGATCCGATGCGTGTCGATCCAGGGAGAGTCGTCATGAAGTCCCGAGTCCTACGCGCCGGCCCCATCTTCGTGCTGAGCGGCGTCGCTGCGCTCCTGCTGTCCGGATGCACTGCGCTGGAGGCGCTGATGGGTGGGTCGCAAGGGTCTCGCCAGTCGCACAACTCATCCAGCCTGGTCGAATTCCTGTACCCGGACGGCCGCATTCCGCCGACGGAGAATCAGATCCCGGAGCTGCGCGTGCCGCTGCGGGTGGGACTGGCGTTCCTGCCGACCCAGGACGGCGCCGGTCCGACAGCGGCGCAGCGCGACGAGCTGCTCGAGCGCATCCGCCAGCGCTTCGCCGACCGCAAGTTCGTCACCGAGATCGTGATGATCCCGGATTACTACTTGCGCAACAGTCGAGGCTTCGAAGGGCTGCAGGGCGTGCAGCGGCTGTATTCCATCGATGTGATGGCACTGGTTTCGTACGACCAGGTGCAGCACCGCGACGATAACGACTGGTCGCTCGGCTACCTGACGATCGTCGGTGCGTACGTGCTCAAGGGCAGCCACCACGATGTCGCGACGCTGGTCGACCTGGCAGTCATCGACCCGGTGACCCAGTCGTTGATCCTGCGCGCCGGCGGCACGGACAGCCGCAATCGCAATACGACGCTCGTCGATCAGGAACGCGAAGCGCGCGAGTCCAGTGCTGCGAGCTTTGCGAACGCGACGACGCAGATGATCGACAACTTCGACATGGCGCTGACGAAGTTCGAAGCAGACGTGCGCGCGGGCAAGGCCAACATCCGCGTCGCCAAGCGTGAGAGCGGCGGTGTTCGTAGCGGCGGTGGCGGAGGCTTCGGACCGTCAGCGCTCGGCGTACTGCTGATCCTGCTCGCCGCGCGTCGTTCGCACCGTGATCAGCCGGGCGTCGCGTAGTTCCGCGCGAGCTTGCACCAGGTTGGGATGATTCGAATCGATCGTGTTGGAGAGATGCGAAACCGCTGCTTCGAGCGCCTCGCGCCCTTCAGCACGGTCGCCGGCCCGCAGCAGCGCGCGGCCGAGCCAGAGCGAAGCGATCCCGGTTTGACTCGAATGCGGCACGTCTCCCTGCAGCACGGCCGCGATGCGCAGGGCACGGCGCGCGAGCTCGACTGCATTGGTCGCATCGTTCGCCGCCAGAGCTGCCATCGAGCTGCCCACGTACGCGTGCATGTTCGTCGGATCGGGCGCAGTGCCTTCGAGAATCGCACGCTCGAAGCTGGCGTGGGCCTCCGGCAGTTTGCCGCGTGCCAGGTCCAAGCGCGCCTTGGTCAATGCATAAACCCGGGCGGGCGGGCTGTCTGCCGGCGCACCGGCTTTGTTGAGCAGCCCTTCGAGTCGATCCAGGTAACGCTGCGCACCGTCGAGCTCGCCGCTCTGGATCGAGACGGAGGATTCGCCGACCAGGCAATGCATCTCGGTGAAGTCGTCGCTGTGGTCGATGGCCAGCCGACACTCCTCGTCGAACGACGCGCGCGCCTGCTGCAATCGTCCCAGTCCCAGTAACGCGAGCCCGCGATTACCGACCATGGTTGCAGTCAGCTCGATGTCGGGTCCGCGCTGTCCTTCGATGCGCACGCTCTCGTCCAACAATTCCAGCGCGCGTCGCGGCACGCCTGCACGCAGCAGCGCCACGCCCCAGTCATTCAATATCACGAGCGCGCCGTCGCTCTGTTCGCGCCCGAGCTCGTGGTACTTGCCGAGCGCCTGCTCGAAATATCGCTCGGCCTCGGCGCCGCGTCCGTTCAGGTTGTAGGCGAGTCCCGCGGCACCCAGCAGCGCTGCTTCGGTGGCCCCGCCGTTGCTGTCTTTGCGGCTCATGTCGAGGCCGCGTTGAGCATCGCGCAGTGCCTCCATCGGTCGCAGCTCGGCAAGTTGAATCGTGGCCGCATTGAACATGCATGACGCTACTGTCTGCGGGTCGATATCGCGACGAGCGGCTTCGCTGTAGATAGTGCGCAGCCCTTGCGCGCTTCTGCCGACGTCAGCCGAGGCCGCTGCATACTTGCAGGTGATCCGCGCACGCAACGTCGCGTCGGGAGACTTCTCGACCAGCTGCAGAGCGTGTTCGAGCAGGGGATTCGCGCGCTCGGCGTTGTCGGCCGAGACGTAGCGATCGGCAATCATCTCGAGCACTGCTGCTCGATTCTCGGGACTGCCGCTTGCGTCGTTCAGCGCCATCTTTTCGCTGCGTGCGAGCAACTCGTTCACCGTGATCGGCTGCTGCGACGCCGCCGCGTCCGTGATCATTCTGCCGAGGAATTCGGTGACCGCTTCGTTGCGCGACGCGAAGGCGACGGCCCGATCGCGTTCGGCCGCGGCGGATCGTGCTTGCCAGAGCGCGACGCCGGAGCCGCCGATCAGCGCCAGCGTCGCGAAGCTCGCCGCGACGACCGGGACTTTGTAGCGCGCGCTGAAGCGTCCGATGCGATACCAGAGACTGTCCGGGCGCGCGCTCACCGGCAGGTTGTTCAGGTGGTTGAGGATGTCCTGCGCAAACGCGCTCACGGACGCGTAGCGCTCGAGCGGATTGCGCTTGAGCGCCTTGAGCACAATCGTGTCGAGATCGCCGGTCAGCGTACGCACGAGTGCGCGCTCCGACGTACCGCGAGCCTGCGCGACTTGCGGCGAGAATTTGTTCTGGCTCGGGCGGCGCGGATCCACTTTGAGGATCGCTTCCTCGAGCGCGGCGCGCGATTCGTACTTGAGTCGATACGGACGAGCACCGGTCAGCAACTCGTACAGCACCACGCCAAGCGAATAGATATCCGACGCAGTGGTCAGCGGCTGTCCGCCAATCTGCTCGGGCGACGCATAACCGGGCGTGAACAGCCGGCCGGACATCTGCGTGAGCTCGGTCTCCTCCGCGGTCTCCTCGGTCAGCAGCTTGCCGATGCCGAAATCCAGCAGCACGACCCGCCCTTCGGGCGTGACCAGAATGTTCGATGGTTTCAGATCGCGATGAATCACCAGCTCGGCATGCGCGAACTGCACCGCTGCCATCACCTGCACGAACAGCCGGAGCCGCTCGCGAATGCCGAGCAGGCGTTCGTCGCAAGTGTCGAGCAGTTGCGTGCCCGCGATGTACTCCATCGCGAGATACGGCTGGCCGGATTCGCAGAAGCCGGCGTCGTACAGGCGCGCAATGTTGGGATGCGTGAGCGCCGCGAGAATGTCCCGTTCGCGGCGGAAGCGCTCGACCTGCATGCGCGGTCCGGTCAACGGCAGCTTGAGCGCGACTGCGCGTTTGAGCTGGCCGTCGTTGCGCTCGGCGAGCCAGACGCTGCTCATGCCGCCGACGCCGATCTCGCGGATCAGCCGGTAGGGGCCGACGAGTGCGCCGTCGCTCCAGCCGTGTGGGGATTTTCCCTCCGCGCCGCCGGAACCGGTCAGGCGCACGGAGTGCCTCGCGACGATGTCGCGGAACGCGGGCGCGAGATTTTCGACGCCGGCGAACGCCGAGCCTTCGAGGAAGCCGGCCGCGTTCAGCGCGGCGCGCTGCTCCAGCAGCGCACGAACGGCCTTGGCCACGTCCGGTTGATGCTGATCCAGCTCGCCGAGCCACGTCGTGCAGGAGCAGTCATCCATCTGCAAGGCGCGGTCGAAGTACGGCTCGATGTCCGTCCACGGCAGATCCTTGCGTTCAGTCGCATGCATTGCTTCTCCCCAGGGGCCGTGCAGTACCCGGGTAAGTACCCCGGACGGCCGGTTTGGCGGCCGCGCTGACGTTTCTCTACATAAATCGGGACTCGGGGCCGCCGGACGACACAGGCCAATCGTGCGCTGAGCGCTTGCAAAGCCAGCGCCGAGTGTGTGGAATCGCGCGTTCTGGGTGCGCAGGTCCTATCTGGGATATTTGGTGAACATCATGCGAATGGTCTTATCGACGGTGTTGATGATGGCTGCGACGATGGCCTGGGCGGATGAGCCCAGCACTCCCGAGGCGAAGAGCGAAACTGCGGCAGAGGCGGCGGCCGATCAACCGGCAGCGCCAGCTCATGCGAACTCGACCGAAGCGACCGCGACCACGACGGAAGCGACGGCGAAGGCTGCAGTAGAGGAAGAGAAGCCGTTCAAGCCGCCGAGCGGCTACCGCGCGAAGCGCGTGAATGGCATGGAGGTTTATTGCACGAAGGTCGTCGTGCTCGGTTCGCGCTTCCCGAAGGAAGACTGCCGTACCGAAGCGCAGCTGCGCGACCTCGAGGCGCAGAAGGGATCGATGCGCGGCGAGATGGATCAGAAGAAGATGATCTGCTCGGGCGCGGGCGCTTGCGGCGGCGATTGATCCAATAACGAGGTTTCAATGAAGACGGCGCGGCGCTGAATTGGCGCCGCGCCGTTTTTTTTCGCCGACAATAGCGCGCATCCGGATGCCGACGGCGACGGCGTCAACGACACGCCTGGACGAATTCCTCGAACAACCAGTGCGTGCAGTCGAGCCAGTTCCGGGGCAGCTGCGCCAACTATCCCGGCCTGTGATTCGGCGTCGGCGACGCGACCGTGCAGCACGGCGAAAACTCAGACAATTATGTCGACTGGCGCTTGCGCGTCGGCTACGATCTCGCCGACAACAATCTGCAGTACCTGCTGGTCGCAACCGGCAAAAAGGCACCGAGCTTCAACGACACGATCGACCTCGACCCGGCCGAAGAGCTGTTTACGCCGCCGGTCGGTCCGGAGAAGAACATCATGTTCGAGATCGGCTCAGGAGTTCGTCTTCAATCCGCCGCGGGCGCATGGCCTGCGGATGCGGGTGAACTTCTGATGCGCAGCGGACAGCCGGGCAGACTGTTGCTGTGGGTCGCGGGCGCCCTGCTGTGGAGCGCGGCGTCCGCACATCCCGCTCCCCATCAACCGGGCTCGTGGCCGCAAGTCGCGAGCACCGTGCCGAAGGATCAGCAGATCGAAGCGAAAGTCGCCGCGCTGCTGGCGCGCATGACGCTCGAACAGAAGATCGGCCAGATGGTGCAACCGGACATCCGCAGCGTCACGCCGGATGACGTGCGCAAATTCCGGCTCGGTTCGGTATTGAACGGCGGCGGCGGATTTCCCGGCGAGAACAAGCACGCGAGCATCGGCGACTGGGTCGCGCTCGCCGATCGCTTCTACGACGCGTCGATGGATACCGCGAACGGCCAGCTGGCCGTCCCCATCATGTGGGGCACGGACGCGGTGCACGGCCACAACAATATCGTCGGCGCGACTGTGTTTCCGCACAACATCGGGCTCGGCGCCGCGCACAATCCCGACTTGATGGAGCGCATCGCTGCGGTCACCGCGAGCGAAGTGGCGGTTACGGGACTCGACTGGACGTTCGCTCCCGTCGTGGCGGTCGTGCGCGACGATCGCTGGGGTCGCACGTACGAAAGCTATTCCGAGGATCCCGAGATCGTGCGCGCCTATGCAGAGCGCTTCGTGCGCGGGCTGCAGGGCACGCCGGGATCGAAGTCATTTCTCGACACCGCGCACGTGCTCGCGACGGCGAAGCATTTCATCGGCGACGGCGGCACGGCCAACGGCGTCGATCGCGGCGACAACCGCAGCTCGGAGGCAGACCTGCTGAAGATTCACGGGCAGGGCTACATCTCGGCCATCAACGCCGGCGTGCAGACGATCATGGCGTCGTACAACACCTGGGATGGATGGAAGATCCACGGCTCGTCGTACCTGATCACCGACGTGCTGAAGCAGCGCATGGGCTTCGACGGCCTCGTCGTCAGCGACTGGGACGGCGTCGACGAAGTGCAGAGCTGCTCGAAGGACAAGTGCGCGCAGGCGGTGAATGCCGGCATCGACATCTTCATGGTGCCGAATGACTGGAAGAGCTTCATCGGCAACACGCTCGAACAGGTTCGTGCGGAGAAGATTCCCCTGTCCCGCATCGACGATGCGGTGACGCGCATCCTGCGCGTGAAATTCCGTGCGGGCCTCTTCGACAAGGGCCGGCCTTCGTCGCGGCCGCTCGCCAACAAGCGCGAGCTGCTCGGTTCGGCGGAGCATCGCGAGGTCGCGCGCCAAGCGGTGCGCGAATCGCTGGTGCTGCTCAAGAACGAGGGCGGCCTGCTGCCGTTGCGGCGCAACGCCAAGGTGCTGGTCGTCGGCGACGGTGCCGACAACGTTGCGAAGCAGAGCGGCGGCTGGACCGTCACCTGGCAGGGTACCGAGAACACCAGCGCGGAGTTTCCCGGTGCGACTTCCATTTTCCAGGGAATCGCGCGCACGGTCGGCGAGGCCGGCGGCACCGCGAGCTTCGCAGCCGGGTTGGAACTCGATCGTCTTCAGGCGCGTCCGGACTATGCCATTGTGGTATTCGGCGAAGACCCCTATGCCGAATGGTTCGGCGACCTGAAGTCGATCGACTATCGCGGCGCCGGGCTAGCTTTGCTGCAGCAACTGCGCCAGGCATCCGTGCCACGCGCCTGCGTGTTCCTTACCGGCCGGCCGTTGGTGGTCGAGCCGGAGCTCGCCGCGTGCGACGCCTTCGTCGTTGCCTGGCTGCCGGGAACGGAGGGCGGCGGCATCGCCGACGTGCTGTTCCGCAAGGCCGATGGCAGCGTGAATCACAACTTCGTCGGCAAGCTGTCGTTCTCCTGGCCGCGCACGGTGGCGCAGACCTCGCTCAACCGCAACGACCCGAACTACGATGCGCTGTTCCCGTACGGCTTCGGGCTGCGGTATTGATGCAGTGATGCGGTATTGCGACCGGTCCGGCCACGTCGTCGAGTCCGCGCTCATGTTCCGTCAGTCGCACTGACCTTCGCCCGATCGCGGGATTATTGCCCGCGCACGCAAGCAACGCCGCGTCACGGCGTAGTAGCCTTGGAACGATGGACGAGACGACGACACCTGCCGAGGTCGACTCGGCACGGCCGCGGGCGCCCGCGCGGCCCGCGGCACGCAAGCTCGTGAAGTGGGGCATCGCGGCCATCGTTATGGTGGGCGCGATCGTCGGCGGCGTCATCTACTGGAGCGAATCCAAGCGTGCCGTGTCGACGGAGAATGCGTACGTCAATGCCAATCGGATCGACATCGCGCCGCAGGTGGCAGGTCCGATCGTCGCGGTGCAGGTGCGCGATCAGCAGCACGTCGACAAGGGCGACCTGCTGGTCGAGATCGATCCGCGTCAATACAAAATCGCGGTCGACGCCGCGCAGGCGCAGCTGGAGATGGCCTATCAGACGAAGTCGTCGGAATCCGCCGCCGTGGCAGCTGCGCAAGCGCAGGTGTCGCAACGGCAAGCTGAGCTACGCAACGCGCAATCGAACGAGCGCCGCGTGCGCGACCTCATCGAGCGCAAGCTGATCTCGCAACAGAGTGCGGATGCGATGATCACCCAGGCGGAAACGTCGCAGGCCGCCGTGCGCGCCGCCGAGGCGAACCTGGAGCAGGCGCAGAGCGCGCTCGGCGAAGTCGGCAAACGCAACGCCACCATACGCGCCGCAACCGCGAAGCTCGATCAGGCCAAGCTCGATCTGGAACACACGCGCATCTTCGCGCCCGCCAGCGGCACGCTTGCGAACTTCGGCCTGCGGCCGGGCAGCACCGTGCAGGTCGGCTTCGTGCTGTTCGCGATCATCAGCGACGAGGAGTGGTGGGTCGACGCCAACTTCAAGGAGACCGAGCTCGAACGCATCCGCGCCAGCCAGAAGGCGACGATTCGTGTCGACATGTATCGCGATCACGAATTCCACGGCGTCGTCGAGAGTCTGAGCGTCGGCAGCGGCGCGGCGTTCTCGCTGTTGCCGGCCCAGAACGCGACCGGCAACTGGGTCAAAGTCACACAGCGCGTGCCGGTGCGCATCCGCGTGCTCGATCCGGATCCCAAGCACCCGCTGCGCGTTGGTACGACTGCCACGGTGCGCATCGCAGTGGACTGACGACCATGTACCAGAAAATCCTGCTCTGCTATGACGGCACGATCGAAGGTCGCCGTGCGTTGCGGCAGGGCGCCGATGTCGCGATCGCGATGAACTCGCATGCATATCTGCTAGCCATCTGTCGCGACTTGGTGTCGAGCACTGTTCCGGAAGGCGTCACCCCCGAGCTGGTGAGCTGCGAGCAGAGCACTGCGCAGGCGCTGCTCAACGAAGGCGTGCAATGGCTGCGCGAGCACAACGTACCCGCGGAAGGCACGCTCGTGTACGGCGATCCGCTCGTGCACATCCCGAAAGTCGCGGAAAAAGTCGGCGCAGATCTGATCGTCGTCGGCTACCGCTATCGCAGCCGCTTCGCGAAGTGGTGGAGCGAGTCGGAGGAGACCAGGCTGCTCGACCGCATCTCCTGCAGCATCCTGGTCGCGGCGGCTCCGCCGCAGACCTGAGGCTCGAATGAGCGCCGCCGCACCTGTCGCGCCGGTCGATCCGCGCTCGATCGCACCCGCCGAACGATTGATGATCACCTTCGCAGTGATGTCGTCGACGCTCATGCAGGTGCTCGACACGACCATCGTCAACGTCGCGTTGCCGCACATGTCCGGCGAGCTCGGCACCACCTCGGACCAGGTCAGCTGGGTTTTGACGAGCTACCTGGTGTCGTCTGCGATCTGCATGCCGCTCACCGGCTACATGGCGGACGCGCTCGGTCGCAAGCGCTTCCTGCTGATCTGCATAACCGGTTTCGTGATCTCGTCCGCGCTTTGCGGCTTGTCACGGAGCCTCACGCAGATCGTTCTGTTCCGCATGCTGCAAGGTGTGTTCGGCGCGGCGCTGGTGCCGCTGTCGCAGGCGATCATGGCCGACGCATATCCGCCCGAGGACCGCGGCAAGGCGATGGCGATCTGGGGGCTCGGCGTGATGGTCGGCCCGGTCGCCGGTCCGACGCTTGGTGGCTGGTTGACGGACGTGGCGAGCTGGCGCTGGACGTTCTACATCAACGTGCCGGTCGGCGCGCTCTCGCTGTTTCTCGCGATGAGCTTCGTGCCCGACACCGTGCGTCGTCTGCGCCAGTTCGATTGGACGGGCTTCGCGCTGATGGCGCTCGGCATCGCGTCGCTCCAGTACCTGCTCGATCGCGGCAACCACCAGGACTGGTTCGAAGCGAACGACATCCGGATCACTGCAGTTCTAACCGTGCTCGGGCTCGCCGCGTTCGTCGCTTACAGCCTGCGTTACGGCGAGCGCGCGATCTTCAACGTGCGCCTGTTCAACGACCGCAACTTCGGCGTCTCGTGCCTGATCATGCTGTCAGTGGGCCTTGGCATGTTCGGCGGCATCGTGTTGCAGCCGATCCTGCTGGAAGGATTGCTCGGTTACCCGATCGTGCTGACGGGCATCGTGATGGCCCCGCGCGGCATCGCGACGGCGATCACGATGCTGATCGTCGGCCGGCTGGTCTCGAAAGTCGACGCGCGTCTGCTGGTGGGCCTCGGCGTCGCGTTCAGCGCCGTCGGCTCGTACATGATGACGTTCTATTCGTTCGACGTGACCACGATCAACATCGTGCTGCCGGCATTTCTGCAGGGCATCGGCCTGGGCCTGATCTTCGTGCCGTTGTCGACGGTCGCGTACGCAACGCTCGATCGCTCGCGCATGGCGGAGGCGGCGGGCATCTACAGCCTGGTTCGCACGATCGGCGCGTCCATCGGCATTTCGATCGTGACGACGGTGATGTCGCACCAGGCGCAGATCATCTGGAACGAGCTGGGCGCGCACATCACGATGTATCAGCAGGAAGTGTTCGACTATCTCGGCCGACTGGGTCTGTCGCCGCGCGATCCGCGGGGCCTGGCCGTGATCGCGCGCGAGGTCGGCATGCAATCGCAGATGATCGCGATGCTGGATACGTTCAAGCTCATCACGGTGAGCTACTTCTTCATGGCACCGCTCGTGCTGCTGTTACGCAAAGCGGGCCGCGCAACAGCCGCGCCGGCGGCGTCGATGGAGTAGTCCCGCCTGCAGGTCGGCACTGGCAGTTCTCTACACAATTTCCGCGTACGCGCAGTAGGCTTGGAGCGCAGTCATGGCGGTCCGGGGGTGCTTATATGTTCCAGCGCGAATTGATGGCAATCGCAGTGTTCGCGACCGCGAGCGTCGCAGCGGCCGCGGATGCGCAATGGCAAGCACCGCGCACGGCGTGGGGCACGCCGGATCTGCAGGGCACGTGGACCAACTCGTCGCTGACCTCGCTCGAGCGCGACGATATGTTCAAAGGCAAGGCGACGCTGAGCGATGCGGAAGCGGCAGAGTTCGAGCGCACCAACGCGTTCGCGCTGTTTTCCGCGAACGACGCCAAGCCGACCGACCCGAGCGTCAAGGCGACTGCGACCAGCGATCCCGGCGGCTACAACGCCTTCTGGCTCGACCCGGGCACGCGGCTCGCGACGATCAAAGGCGAGCACCGCACGTCGTTCATCGTTGAGCCGTCAAACGGCAAAGTGCCGTACACGCCGGATGGCTTGAAGGCATTCCAGGCGGCGCGCGCCGGCATCAATTTCGATGGGCCGGAGCGTCGCGCGCTCGGCGAGCGCTGCCTGCTGGGCTTCGGCTCGGTCAGCGGCCCGCCGATGCTGCCGGACGTCTACAACAATAATTATCAGATCGTGCAGACGCCGGACTCGGTGATGATCCTGGTGGAGATGGTGCATGACGCTCGCGTCGTGCGCATGAACAGCAAGCACGTGCCGAGCCAGATCACGCCGTGGATGGGCGATTCGATCGGTCACTGGGAAGGCGACACGCTGGTGGTCGAGACCACCAATCTGAATCCGGGACAGAAGGCGCACTACGGCATCAAGCAGCGCTTCTATCTGCCGCCGACCGGCAAGGTCACCGAGCGGTTCACACGCGTTGGCGAGAAGGAGATCCTGTACCAGTTCACTGTCGAGGACAGCTCGACGTACACGCAGCCGTGGCAGGGCGAAGTGCCGCTGCGCCGGACCGACGACCACATCTACGAATACGCCTGCCACGAGGGCAACTACGCGTTGCCGGGCATCCTGGCGGGCGCCAGGGAGCAGGAGAAGAAGAAATAGCGGGGTGTCCGCCCTGATGTCCATTTTTGACCGCTGAACGGCGGGGCCGGAACTGGCCGGCCCGCGCCGGCAGCCGCATGATGGCCTCCAACCAACGGAGGCTCTCCATGAAATCCGCTCTGCTCGTCATCGACGCCCAGCAATCCTTCCTCAAGCGTCCCTACTGGTCCGAGACCGATGCGCCGCGCTTCATCGAGCGGCTGCAGATGCTCATCGACCGCTGCGTCGCGCAGCGCGTGCCGGTGCTGCAGATATTCCACGTCGAGGAGGAAGAGGGCGCGTCGAACCCGTTTTCGCGCCGTTCCGGTTACGTCAAAACGCTGCCCGGTCTGCGCATCGAGCCGACCGAGGTGTTCACGAAGTCGGTGCACTCCGCGATGTTCGCGGCCAATGCCGACGGCCAGGGCATGGACTACTGGCTGCGCAAGCAGGGCATCGATCATCTGCTCATTTCCGGCATCCGCACCGAGCAGTGCTGCGAGACCACGACGCGCCACGCTTCCGACATGGGCTACAAGGTGAGCTACGTCATGGACGCCACGCTGACCTTCAAGATGGTGACCGAATCGGGCCGCATCTATACTCCGCAGGACATCATGGAGCGCACCGAGCTGGTGCTCGCCGGCCGCTTCGCCGACGTCAAACGCGTGGAGAGCGTGCAGTTGTGAGGACGGTGTTGTTCGCGATCCTTCCCGAGCTGGTGCTGCTCGACGTGGCCGGCGCTGCCGACGCGTTTCGCATCGCCGAAAGGGAGGCTCCGGGCAATTACCAGCTGCGCTTCGTCAGCACGCAGTCCACCGTGCGCGCCGCGGTGGGCTTGCATCTCGACAAGCTGGAGCCGCTGCCGGAACACGTTCCGGATCACAGCGTCATCGTCGTGACGGGCGTGACCTCCAAGGGGCTGCGCCTCGACAGCGCGCCGGCGACAACGCTGATGCGCTGGCTGACGCACGCGATGGACAACGAGACGGTAACGCTGATGTGTGTGTGCGCCGGCTCGCTGCTCGCAGCGAAGGCGGGCGTGCTCGCAGGCCGCGAGTGCACGACACATCATGAGCACATCGACGATCTGATGCAGATGGAGCCATCGGCGACGGTGCACGGCAATCGCATCTTCGTCGAGGATGGTCGCGTGTTCACGAGTGCCGGCGTGACGGCGGGTTTGGATCTGACGCTGTACGTGATCGGCCAGCAGCTCGGCCATCAAGTGGCCGCAGCGGTTGCGCGCGATCTCGTCGTGTACATGCGGCGCTCCGGCGGTGATCCGCAGCTCTCGCCGTGGGTCATGCATCGCAATCACGTCAATCCGACGCTGCATCGGGTGCAGGACGCGATCATCAAAAACCCCGCCGCGCAGTGGTCGGCCTCGCAGCTCGCATCCGTTGCCTGCATGAGCTCGCGCAATCTCGCGAGATTGTTTGCCGAACATGCGGGCTGCTCGCCGCTCGACTATGTGCAGCGACTGCGCGTGGCGCTGGCGCGCGAGCTGGTGTCGAACAGCGAGATGGGAATGGAGCGCGTGGCGGAGAAGACTGGGTTCAGCTCGGCGCACCAGCTGCGCAGAGTGTGGAGAAGGTGGGAGGAGGCGCCGCCGACTACACATCGCGCAAGAGTGTCGGGCTAAAGCCCGACCTACAGCGCACTGCCGAGTGTTATTCTCCGCGCCATGACCGGGGAAGTAGAAGCAGCGGGCGACGTGCTGACGGGCGCGATCGTCGCGGGGGCGGTTGACGGCGCGTCGGGGAAACAAGGGCCGGCGGCGCACGGCGGAACATGTCTCAATTGCGGTGCCACCGTTGACGGCGCGTACTGCGCGTCGTGCGGTCAGCGCACGCATCTACATCGCAGCCTCCTGCATCTCGGCCATGACATCCTGCATGGCGTGTTTCACTTCGAAGGGAGGATGTGGCGCACGCTGCCCGAGCTGTTCTTCCATCCGGGCCGCCTCACGCGCCGCTACATCGACGGCGAGCGCGCCAAGTTCGTCTCGCCGATAGCGCTGTACCTGTTCACTGTGTTCATGATGTTCGGGGTGTTCTCGTTCACGGCCAGCAGCATGTTCGACAGCACCGAGGACAGCGTCGCCGGCGACGTCATCGAGCAATGGAAGGAGAACAACGAGGCAGCGCAGGAGCGCACCGCAGACAAAGCGGACGCCGTGCGCGATCAGCTCAAGGAGAAGGATCTGTCGGCCGAAAAGCGTGCCGAACTGGAAAGGAAGCTGAGCGACCTGCAGTCTGCGCAAGCCGTGATGGACGCGCTGGCGAAGGGCGACTGGGCCGCGCTGCAGAACCTCGAGACCAACGACAAGGCGAAAGAAGCGATCGAGGAAGCGAAGGCAGCTGCCAAAGCGGAGGCGGAGAAAAACGCGGGCAAGACCGCAACCAGCGGCGCCACGATCAACGGCAAGAAAGTCGACCTCGGCTGGCCGGCATTGCAGAAGCGCTTCGAGCACGGCGCGAAGGAGCTGAAGGACAATCCGGCGCTCGCTTTCTACAAGATGAAGATCGCCAGTTACAAATATTCGTGGGCGCTGATTCCATTGTCGGTGCCGCTGATGTGGCTGCTGTTCTTCTGGCGTCGCGACATCCACTTGTACGACCACGCGATCTTCATCACGTATTCGATCACCTTCATGATGATGTTCCTGACGCTGCTGACGATCGTGGCAGCGTTCGGCGTCAGCGGTGCGATCTGGGGGACTGCGCTCGGCATCGTGCCGCCGCTGCATCTCTACAAGCAGCTGCGCTATGCCTATAACCTGTCACGTTTCGGTGCGTGGCTGCGTCTGTTCCTGCTGTCGATCGGCGTTTTCATCGTGCTGATGATTTTCTTCATGCTGCTGCTCGTGATCGGCATGATCGGCTGACCAAGGTCAGTGGCCAACGGACCGGCGTTTTCTTAACGTTGCAGTCCCGAGGTCCCAATGAAGAAACCAGTCAAGATCGTGCTTGCGAGTCTCGCGGGACTCGTCGTCGTAATCGCTGCCGCCGCAAGCGTCGTCAGCCCTCTCGCCGAGCGCAAGCTTCACCGCGTCGTGCAGCTACCGCCGCTGCAGGTGACGTTTGCGGCCGCCGACGGTCAGCTCGAACGCGGCGAATACCTGTACAAGACGCGGGGCTGCATGGAGTGCCATGGCGTCGACGGCGCCGGTCACGTCGTGATCGACGACAAGGCGAGCGGGTTCTTTGCGCACGCTCCGAACATCACTGCTGGCGATGCAAGCCCGGCGCGCAGCTACACGGACACAGATTGGGTGCGCACGCTGCGGCATGGAGTCAAACCGTCGGGCCAGCCGTTGTTGATCATGCCGAGCGAGGATTATGCGCGGTTCACCGACGCGGACATCGCCGCAATCGTCGCATACGTACGCAGCTTGCCGCCTGCCAGCACCGGCGGCGGGGAATTCAGGATTCCGTTCCCGATCAAGGCGGCGTACCTGCTCGGCGCGATCAAGGATTCGGCGGAGAAAATCGATCACACGGCAGCGCCGCCCGCAGCTGTGGCGGACGACTTGGTCGCGCGCGGCCAATACATCGCGCAGAGCTGCAGCGGCTGTCACGGGCCGCACTTCTCCGGCGGCAAGATTCCCGGCACGCCGCCCTCGTGGCCCGCGGCTGCGAATCTGACGTCGGCGCCGGACAGCGCGATGTCTCACTACACCTCAGCGGACCAGTTCAAGAGCATGTTGCGCACCGGCAAGCGACCGGACGGCTCCGCAATCAGCGACGTCATGCCCTTCAAGAGCCTCGTCTACATGGATGATGCCGAGCTCGACGCGCTGTTCGCCTTCCTGAAAACCGTCGAGCCCCGCCCTTCCGGGCAGAGATAGCAGACGGTGCCGGGGGAAGAAAACGCGTCATAACTCAACACTGCAGCATTGCTGCACCGCTGAGTTATGAGCCGTTTTCTTCCCCCGGCACCCGTCCGGCTACTTGAACTCGGTGCGGATGTCGCTGCCGGCTTTGAGGGTCAGCGTGACCGGGGTGCGCTCGATGATGTCGGCGAAGCGCGCACGCTGTTCGGGGGTGAGGTCAGCGTCGAGGTGCACGATGCGGCGGATGACGCCGCGGTCGCCTTCCTTGTGGAAACTCAGGTTGATCTCCAGCGAGCGGATCGTCAGCTGCTTGCGGTCCGCGTACATGCGCAGCGTGATCGCCGAGCACGCGCCGAGGCCCGCGAGCACGAGATCATAGGGCGCGGGCCCCGCATCGCGTCCGCCGTGGTCCACCGGCTCGTCCGCGATCAGTTTGTGTTGGCCTGCTGTCACCGTCACTGCATAAGGTGTGACGCCGATAGCCGTTCTGACGATACTCATGGTGCTACCCTCGCGACGCTCGCCGCCACTGTAATGGTTTTCCGGTCGAAGGAGCTCACGATGAAATGCCCCCGCTGCAAGACCCCCGACCTGAAGCCGACGCTGATCGAGGAATACCTGCCCGCGATGGGCTGCGACACGTGCCACGGCAGCCTGGTCTCGCTGCTTTACTACCGGCACTGGGCGGAAACGCAGAAGCTTGCTCCGAGCTCTCACGACGAGACGACACCCGCCGGACCGGTCGCGACCAGCGACACGACGACAGCAATCATCTGCCCGAAGTGCGCGCGCGTGATGCAGAAGTACAAGCTCACCGGCACCGTCGCGAATCGCGTCGACGTCTGCGCCACCTGCGACGAAGCCTGGCTCGACGGCGGCGAATGGGAATTGCTGGAAGCGCTGCAGCTCAGTCACGAGTTGCCCGCCATCCTCACCGACTCATGGCAGCGACGCATTCGCCGCGAGCAGTCGGAAGGCACGCGCCGCGCGATCCTCGTGCGCATGATCGGCGAGGACGGCACGAGCCGCGTCGAGGAATTCCGGGACTGGCTGGCGCGCAATCAACACAAGTCGCACGTGCTCGCGTACCTTTACGGCTCGAAGACGCCCGGGACTCCATGACGGAGGTGCGCGATGCTGATTTTGGCGGCGAGCACGCTGGTGGTCTTACTCGGCACCGGCAACCCAGGTCCTATTCCTGAGCGTTCCGGCCCCGCGACTGCAGTCGTCGTCGACGATGTCGCCTATCTCGTCGACTTCGGACCCGGCGTGGTCCGCCGCGCGTACGCGGCATTTCGCGACAAGAAAATCGAGGCGCTGGAGCCTGTCAAACTGCGCGTCGCTTTCGCGACGCACCTGCATTCCGATCACACCGTCGGTTACCCCGATCTGATCTTCACGCCCTGGACGGTCGGCCGGAAGGTGCCGCTCGAGGTCTACGGCCCGAAGGGCATCAAGGCGATGACCGAGCATCTGCTCGCGGCCTATAGCGTCGACATCGAGACGCGCACCAACGCCGACGGCAACCAGCACGATTTTCCGCAAGGCAGTCATGTGAACGCACACGAGATCGGCCCTGGCGTCGTGTACAGGGACACCAAGGTCACGGTCACGGCCTTCGCCACCAAGCACGCGATGGAGAGTTACGGCTATCGATTCGATACGCCCGATCGCAGCATCGTGATTTCAGGCGACACGAATCCCACGCAAGCGACCATCGACGCCTGCCGCGGCTGCGACGTGCTGATCCACGAAGTACAGACGCCTGCATGGCGAGCCGGGGCGCCCGAGCGTTTTCAGCGCTTCGCCGAGAAATATCACACCTCGACGCCGCAGCTCGCCGATCTCGCCAAGCAGGCGAAGCCACGCCTGTTGATCCTGTATCACTACAACGGCCTCACGGATCAGGAGCTGTTCAGCGACATGGCGTCCCGCTATTCGGGACAGTTCGTCATCGGCCGCGATCTCGACGTGTACTGACAAAACCTCACACCCGGCCGTTGTCGGCACCCTGCTCGCGTGGACAATGTCTGCGCGGAAGATCGATAAACAAAGCAGGGGGATGGATCATGAAACGATCAATCGTATTGGCCGCGCTGCTGGGTTTCGTCAGCGGCGGCGCGCTCGCGCAGGACGTGGTGAAGATCGAAGGCGCAACGTGTGTCACACCACCGCCGCTGCACTGTCCCGACACCGAGTGCTCCGGACCGACGGTGATCAACCAGGGACCGGTCGTCGAGATGAAGACGCGGCGTCCCTACTTCCTCGACTATCCGTGCGATCTGAAGCGCGGCGAGAAAGTCACGTTCATCCTGTCGTTGCACGGCGCCGGCTCGTACGGCAACTGGCAGCGCAACTACTTTCCGCTGCTCGACTACAAGGATAAATATCGCCTGGTGATCGCGACGCCGAACTCGCCGACGCGCGTCTGGTCGGACGCGGACGATCAATATCTGCAGAACATCGTCGAGTTCGTGGTCGGCCAGCTCGGCAAGGAGAACGTCAAAGCGTTCTGGCTCGTCGGTCACTCGCAAGGCGGTTTGACTTCGAACCGCATCATTCGCACCGACTTCTTCAAGGACAAAGTCGACGGTTGGCTCAGCCTCTCCGGCGGTCGCATCGGCGGCAACCCCGGTCGCTCGGCGACGTTCGCACCGGCGCCACCCGCAGGCTCGACCGCGCCGACTGCCCCTTCGAGCGCGTTCGCGTCGATCGCGGCGTTGCTGCGCGAGCTGCCGACCAATGACTTCTCATTTATATATGAGACCGGCCAGCGCGAAGTCGACGAGAAGGGCGTTCCCGACACGTCCGACTGGGCCAAGAAGTACAACTGCGGCGCGCGCGGTGCGGCGCAGGAGGTCGTCGATACGCGACCGGGTTATGTCTACGACAGCAGCCGGCTGAATCAGCTGCGCCCGGGTTGGGGTTTGCTGCCCGCGCCGGGCAAGGCGCAGGTGTTCGCGTTCCCGAGCTGCAAGGACGGCCGGGTGGTGGCCGACGTGGTGCGTCTGGATAAGGGACACACCGAGGGGCTGGAGCCGAATATCACCGAGGAGCTGGTGAAGCTGATCGTGTCGGCGCCGGGCGGGAAGTTGCAGAAAGGCCCGTAGATCGGAGCCGGCCAGTTGGTGCGACGGAGGCGCTACAGCTGCCGCCTCAGCTCCGTGAGCACTTCGGGTGTCACCGGGTTCTCACCCTGCTCCAGCCGCGCGATCCAGGATTTGCGCTGCGCCAGGAGGTCGTCGGCGAACGCTGCGACATCGACGACCTCGCGAAAATCGGCCAGCGCTCCCTCGAGATTCCCGGTCAGCGCGCGCGCCAGGCCGCGACTGTCGATACTGCCGAAGTCACCCGACCCTTCATCCATTTCGACCGCACGCTCGCAGGCGAACATCACCTCGGCGGCGCGATTCCAGACGCTCCCGTTCCAACAAAGCTGGTTCCACTGCTCGCTCGTCAACTGCCGCTGCGGATTGAGTTCCTGTGCACGCTTCAGCGCCGCCAGGGCTTGCTCGATCTCACCGCGATAGGACAGGAGAATCCCTCTGCGGATCAGGCCCTCGGCTGCGTACTGCGCAGCTCGCTGTCGCGGGTCGAAGTCGAGAGTCGCGTCGAGCTCTTTCGCTTTCGTGTAGAGCGGCAGCGCCGCTTCGAAATCGCCGTCGAGCGCTCGTCGTTCGCCTTCGCGCAGAAAGTGCTCGGCACCCGCCTTGCGCGCGACGGCGTCAGGGTCGAGCTTTCGCGATGGATCGAGCGTGAGCGCTGTGCGGAGCAGGGCGACCCCACCCTCTACATCGCCGTTTGCCACCATCGCGGTGCCGCGGCCGACGAAACCGTCCGCCGCCCAGCGATTCAGTTCCGCCCGACGATCTGGCAGCTTCGCACCGGGATGATCCAGTTCATCCGCACGTCGATACAAGGCACTGGCGCGATCGATGTCGCCGTCTCTCGCAACCTGCTCCACCATCATGTAGTAGTCGGGATGTACCGCATGGCGCGAGCAGGTGCGCTCGTACGGAACGTCTGCGCCGACCAACAGGTCCCACGCCCTCGCAGGGAGATTCCAACCGACCTCCTTGCACATGTCGTCCGCCAGCAATCCGGTCGGACGCCACGTCTGCAGGCTTGCGCGACGCTCGCCGCTCTCTTCTATCGCGGCCCTTTCGCCGACCGCGACGAGCCGCGAGCCATCGTCGCTGAATGCGATCGAGTCCGTGGTGGCTGCTCGCGCGAGGACGACCGGCGGCGCGTCGAGGTTGGCGAGCTGACGGAGTTGAACGTCCGGGATGACCGTGCCGATTGCCAGGGTCTTTCCGTCCGGGCTGAACGCCACGCTCGAGACTCTCTCAGTGTGCGCAATGGTCCTGGGCTGCGTGGCTTTGCCGGTGAGATCCCAGATTGCGACGGTTCGCCCGTTGGCCGCGGCGAGTTCGTTACCGTCGCGGGTGAACGCGAGCGAAGTGATGCCGCTCTCCGGCGCTACGAGCATTCGCGGCGCGACATCGGCCCACGTGCTGCGCTCCCAGAGCAGAACGCTATCGGCAGACGTTCCGGCCGCCAGCATCGTGCCGTCTGAGCTGAAGGCCAGCGACGCAATCCCTCCATTCGCGGCTCGCAGGATTCGGGGTTCGGCCTCGAGATCGGCCAGATTCCAGACGAACACCACATTGCCGCCGCCAGATGCCAGCAGCTTGCCATCCGGGCTGAACGCAAGGGCGCCGACGCTACTGAGATGTCCGCGCAGCGTTCGCGACGTAACTTCGCTTTGCGAGAGGCTCCAGAGACGCACGGTTTCATCCAGACCGCCCGAGGCCAATGTATTGCCGTCGGGGCTGAACGCGAGCGCGAGGACGTTGATCGTGTGGCCCTTGAGCGCGCGCGGGGCCGCATCCGCCTGCATGAGACTCCAGAGCTGGATCACGTCATCGGTACCCGATGCGAGCAGCGTTCCCTGCCGGTTCACTGCGGTAACGTGGAGCACCTGGTCGGCGCGCATCTCCACAGTCGTCGTCGATGGCGTGTTCACATTGGCGCGCAGAGCCGCGTCCACCTGCGCGAGCGCTTCGCCATTCGCCCGCTCGTTGAAGAGATAGGCTTGTCGGGCGAGCAGCTTGCCCCACTTTTGCATGCCGGGCCCCGCCTGCTCGGTCGCGTGGCTGGCCACCAGCTTGGTCAAGGCGACGATTCGTCTGTGCTCGGCCTGGTCACGTTGCCTCACGGCTTCACGCTGTGCGAACAGCGTGACCACGAAAGCAATCGTCAGCAGCACGATGACGCCGCCAACAATGCCGATCGTAATGGCGCGCTGCTGTGCCGCGCGCTTCTGGTCGCGCTGCTCGATCTCGCTACGGCTCAGTTCGAGCAGGTTCGCAAGCAGCGTGTACCAGCAACCATGAAACGAGCCCTTGTTCAGCTTGTCCCGCCGCACGTCGAAATTGCGGTAGTCGCCGGCAAGCGGCATCTGCATCGCTGCACAGAGTGCGTCGGGGAAGGCTTGCAGCGCCTGCTGTTCCGGCGAGGCCTCGTTGTTGGGAAGCCCGTCGATGAGCAGCGGAATGACGTTTTCGACGCCGCGCGTCGCAGTGAATTGCCGGATCTCGTCGTTGACGAACGAGCTGGCTCGCGAGTGCGGCGAACACAGCAGCACCAGCTTGCGCGAATCGCGCAAGGCACGCGCTATCGATTGATGGTATTCGACGCCGGTCAGGTCGCTCTGGTCGCGGAATACCCGCAGCCGGCGCCGGGGCACGCCAAGGCCTTTCGGCGGGGAGTAGTTTCCTAACGCGCGCTCGAGCAGCTGCGCGAATGGCAGATCCTTACGCGAATAGCTGATGAACAAGTCGTGCGCGAAGGACGATCCATCGGGCGCGGACGCATTCATGGGCGGGGAGGATATTGCCATCGGGCCTTCCTCCGCCACTGAACCAACCTGACCGGAACGTGCCGCGCGTTAACGAACGTTCGGTAACGCGTTGCGGAACCGTAATTTACTCGCCGCCGGCAGGGCGGCCAGTCGATGCTTGGTTCACTATGAACAAGCGTTACCTGTTGCTCGCCGCCACCTGCTTCACTTTCACCGCGCAGGCCGCCGATAACCTCGAAACCGTCGAGGTCTTCGGCCGCCGCATCGAAGGCCTGGGATTAGGGGAGGCCACGACGACCGGCTCGCGCCTCGACTTGTCGCCGCTGCTGACGCCGGCGAGCGTCGAAGTGCTGTCCGGCGACGTGATCCGGCAGCGCGGCGATACGAGCATCGTCGAATCGGTAACGCGCGCGACAGGCATCACGAGCGAAGCGACGCCCGGCGACGGCGGTACGGCCCTGAGCGCCCGCGGCTTCGTCGGCCACAACTCCATCATGCAGTTGCTCGACGGCGCCCGGCTGTTCGTCGGCGCCGGCACGGTGACATTTCCGTTCGACGCCTGGTCGGTGGATCGCGTCGAAATGCTGCGCGGTCCGGCATCGGTGATGTACGGACAAGGCGCGATCGGCGGCGTCATCAACGTCGTGTCCCGTCAGCCGAACACGAGTGCGCCGGAAGCGCAGGTCGAGCTCGGCTTCGGCGAGGACAACCGTAGTCACGCCGCCGTCGACCTGACCGGCCCGATCAACGAGGCGTGGGCGTATCGCTTCGACGTCAGCTACCACCAGGCCGACAACTGGGTCCACCGCGGCGATTCCGACAGCCTCGCGATCGCCGGCACGCTGCAATGGGACGTGTCCGACACGCTGCGGCTCGCACTGTCGTACGACTACGGCGATCAGAACCCGATGGAGTATTTCGGCACGCCGCTGATCGACGGCCGGATCGACGAGTCGCTGCGTCATCAGAACTACAACGTCGGCGACAGCAAGATTCACTACCGCGACGCTTGGACGCGCCTGAAAGCGCAGTGGCAGGCGAGCGAGAACGTGCAGGTCGACAACCAGCTCTACTACCTCGACACCGACCGGCAGTGGCGCAACGTCGAGGAGTACGAGTTCAATCCGGACACGGGCGAGGTCGATCGTTTCAGCTACATCGGCATCCTGCATCACCAGGAGCAGATTGGCGACACCGCCGCTGCGCGCATCCAGCACGAGTTGTTCGGCCGCGAGAATCACCTCGCCGTCGGCTTCGACTTCAACAAAGTGCGCTTCACGCACGTCAACGACTTCGACGATCCGCAGTTCGACCTGGTCTCGAGCGTGCCGCTGCGCAATTTCGATCCGGGCGTGTTCATCGACGCCTCGCCAACGATTCCGCGCTTCCGCACGCAGACCGAGCAGTACTCGCTGTTCTTCGAGGATCGGCTGGTGCTCAACGAACAGTGGTCGGTAATCGGCGGTGCGCGCTACGACCATGCGTCGCTCGATCGCTCCAACCTGATCAACCCGGCTGCGTCCTTCGATGCGGCGTTCAGCGACACGAGCTGGCGCGTCGGTGTCGTGTTCCAGCCGGTTGCGACGCTGTCGTTCTACGGCCAGTACGCAACTGCAGTGGATCCGATCGGCTCGCTGATCACGACCTCCGCAGCGAACCAGAATTTCGATCTGAGCACCGGCGAGCAGATCGAAGTGGGCGTGAAGCAGTCGCTGTGGAATCAGCACTTGGAGTGGACGCTCGCTGCCTATCGCATCGTGAAGCAGGATCTGCTGACGCAGGATCCGACCAGCGCGAATCCGCAAGACATCCAGCAGGTCGGGCAGCAGTCCTCGCGTGGCATCGAAGCTTCGATCGCGCTCAACATCGACGAACGCTGGCGCATCGATGCGAACGCTGCGCTGTTGAACGCGAAGTTCGACGAGTTCGGCGAGGAGGACGACGACGGCAACATCGTCTCGCGCAACGGCCGGCGCCCGCCGTCGGTGCCGGAAGAGGCGGCGAACCTGTGGGTGAGTTGGGCCGCCACCGATCAGTGGCTGGCGCGCGCTGGTGTGCGCTACGTTGGCAAACGCTTCACCGACAACGCCAACCAGTTGGAGTTGCCGAGCTACACGGTGTTCGACGCCGGCATCGATTGGGCGCCGACGCCGCAACTCTCGCTGACTGCAATGCTGCGTAACGTGACCGACGAAGTCTATGGCGTCGCCGCCTACACGACGTCCGAATGGATTCTCGGTCAGCCGCGCACCGCGGAGCTGCAGGCGCGCTATCGCTTCCGCTGAGCGCGGCGAGTCGGCATGACGGTCTGGCGATTCGTCAGGTACTGGCTCTACATCGTCCATCGCTGGCTCGGCGTTTTCGCCTGCCTGCTGTTCGTGGGCTGGTTCGCTTCCGGGCTGGTGATGTCGTACGTCGGCTATCCGGAGGCGCAGCCCGCGCGGCGCTACCAGGCATTGCAGCCGATCGACTGGAGCCAGGTGCGGCTCGATCCGAACGGACTGCTTTCATATCTGCGTCTGCAGCGTTATCCGCGCGAGTTGCGTCTGGAGATGTTGTTCGGCGAGCCGATCTATCGCGTGATCGACTGGGACGGCGCGCGCACCGCAGTTTCCGCGCGCAGCGGCGAACACGTCGGGGCGACGGAACCAGCGCAGGCGGTGACGATCGCGCAGGCTTACGCGAATGCGCACGGCGAGCTGCAGGGGACGATCTCGCGCGATCAGTGGACTGTGCCCGGCGGCTTCGATGTGTGGCGTCCGTTGCATCGGATCGCGATGGACGATGCTGCAGGCACCGAGGTCTACGTTTCCGCGAAAACAGGTGAGGTCGTAATCGCGACGACGCGCGCGCAGCGCGTCTGGAACTGGCTCGGCGCTATCCCGCATTGGATCTACTTCACGCCACTGCGCGCGAATCAGCAGTTGTGGCGTCAGGTCGTCATGTGGGCCTCAGCGCCAGGAATTCTGCTCGCGGTGACGGGTATCTGGATCGGCATTCTGCGGCTGCGCACGCAATACCACGGTTGGAAAAACTGGCATCAGTGGTCCGGCATCATCGGCGGCCTGTTTCTGCTGACGTGGATCTTCAGCGGCTGGCTCTCGGTCAATCCGAACGGCTGGTTGCGCGGCGCGAGTCCGCAGGCCGATGCGCTGCTGCGCTATGCCGATCACGATCGTGCGAGCCTGCCCGTCGACTTCGAGAAACTCGCGCACGAAGCGGCGCGCACGGTGCGCTTCTTTCATGTCGACGGCACGCCGATCGCCGCGCTGGTACTTGCTGATGGAACGGAGCGATTGCTCGATGCGCGCACCGGCGAACGCATCGCGCTGACAGACGATCGTCTGATCCAAGCGGCGCGTCGCTTGCTGCCCGATCATCGACTGATCGAGCACCAACGCCTCGAAACCTACGATTCCTATTGGTATGCACATCACGACCATCCACAGCTGCCCGTGCTGCGGGTGGCCTTCGATGATCCGCAGCACACGTGGTTCTACCTCGATCCTGGAACCGGCCTCGTTCTCGACCTGCTCGACGATGGCGGTCGTCGCTGGCGCTGGTGGTTCAACGCGCTGCACCGGCTGGATTTCAGCTGGCTCGTGCAGAACCGCGTCGCGTGGCACACGACGGTGTGGACGCTGTGTATCGCCGGGCTGATCACTTCGGCAAGCGGCAGCGTCATCGGCTGGCGGCGGCTGCGCCGGAAGGTCGAGAAGAAGTCCTACAGCTGATGATTCGAAGCGTGCAGATGCGCGATGAGCCACGCGCCATGCACCTTCTTGAACACCAGCGTGCGGCGTGCGAGGCGCTGCTGATCGCTGGCCGGCGCAGCACTCCACAGCAACAGACCAAGCAACCCCGCAAGCCACTTCATGCAAAGTAGTCCAGCGCTTTCGCTGCGATCTCGCCGCCCCATTCCTGCAGGAAGTGGCCGCCGTCGGGGACGACCAGCGGCTCGCCGCAACCGCGGATGAGCGCGTGCAGCTTGCGCATGACTTCGACGCCGAGCACTGGATCCGCGGCGCCGATCGCCATGAACGCCTTGCCATTCCATTGCTCCGACCAGAACTTCATCGCCGCGCGGCTCTCGGGCACGCCCGGCATCGCAGGATCGGTCATGACGAGCTGCGGGAACGCGCGCACGCCGGCTTTGTAGCGCACGTCAGGAAACGGCGCGTCGTAGGCGGCGCCTTCCGCGTCGGTCAAATGCGGCGTACCGCGCTTGATCAACGGGCCGACCGCGAGATCGGGATGCGCAGCGCAGTAGGCGCGCCACGCCACGAAGCCTGGCGTCGGCGCAGCGCCCACCGCAAGCCCGGTGTTCATCACGATGGCTCGCGCCAGCCGCGGACGGAACCCGGCGTCGACCGGCAACGTCAAGCCAATGAGACCGCCCCAATCCTGCGCGACCAGCGTGATGCGCTCCAGGTTCAGCCGCTCGACCAGCCGCAGCACGAAGTTCCGGTGGAAATGAAAACTGTAGTCCGAGTCGTGGACCGGTTTGTCGGAGCGGCCGAAGCCGTAGAAGTCGGGCGCGATGACGCGGCAGCCGCGCGCGACGAACACAGGAATCATGCGCCGGTACAGGAAGCTCCACGAAGGCTCCCCGTGCAGACACAGGCAAACGTGCTGCGCGTTGCGCGGTCCGGTGTCGATATAGGCTGCACGCAATCTCTCGTAACCCGGCAGGTCATCGACGTACTGCGGCGGATACGCAAAGTCGGGCAGGTTCGCGAAACGCTCGTCGGGCGTGCGGAGTGCTTCGATCGTCATGGGCGAGCCTCCAGAATTTTCACGATGGTAGACTTTGGCGATGAAGATCGCGACCTACAACATCAACGGTATCGGTGCCCGGCTCCCTCGTCTGCTCGAATGGCTGGACCGCGAGTCGCCCGACGTCGCGTGCCTGCAGGAATTGAAAGCACCCGACCAGAACTTCCCGATCGTTGCCATCCGCGCTGCCGGTTACGGCGCGATCTGGCACGGCCAGACTTCGTTCAACGGCGTAGCGATTCTTGCCAAGGGTGCGGACCCGGTCGAGATTCGCCGCGGTCTGCCCGGCGATCCCGACGACACGCACAGCCGCTACATCGAAGCGGAAGTGAACGGCATCGTCGTCGGTTGCCTGTATCTGCCCAACGGCAACCCGCAGCCGGGACCGAAGTTCGAATACAAGCTCAAGTGGATGGAGCGGCTGATCGAGCACGCTCAGACCCTGTATGCGTCCAGCAAACCGGTCGTGCTGCTCGGCGACTACAACGTCATCCCGACGGATTTCGACATCTACGATCCGAAGGGCTGGAAAAAGGATGCGCTGCTGCAGCCGCAGACGCGCGCCGCCTTCGAGCGGCTGCTCGCGCAAGGCTGGATCGATTCGTTGCGCAAGCTCCATCCGGAAGAGCGCATCTATACGTTCTGGGATTTCTTTCGCAATCACTGGCAGCGCAACGCCGGCCTGCGCATCGATCACGTGCTGTTGAACGCGACGCTCGCACCGCGACTCGTCAGCTGCAACGTGCACTCCTGGGTGCGTGGGCAGGAGAAGGCTAGCGATCACGCGCCGGTGTGCGTGGAGCTCAGCTAACGCGGCAATGCCTCTGCATATCGAAGACTACGCGATGATCGGCGACTGCGAGACCGCAGCGCTGGTCGGCATCGACGGGTCGATCGACTGGCTGTGCTGGCCCCGCTTCGATTCCGATGCCTGCTTCGCGGCGCTGCTCGGCACTCCCGAGAACGGTCGCTGGCTGCTCGTGCCGCAGGCGGCGGATGCGAAAGTCACCCGTCGTTATCGTGAAGACACGCTGATTCTCGAAACGCGTTTCGAGACGGATACGGGCAGCGTGTGCGTCATCGACTTCATGCCGCCGCGCGATCACACCTCCGACCTCGTGCGCATCGTCGTCGGCGAGCGCGGTGAGGTTGCGATGCGTACCGAGCTGGTCATCCGCTTCGGCTACGGCATCGCAGTCCCGTGGGTTACGCACATCGGTCACGATACGTGGCGTGCAGTCGCCGGACCGGACATGGTCGTGTTGCGTACGCCGGCGCCGATGCACGGCGAGAATCTGAAGTCGGTCGCTGAGTTCGTCGTCAAGGAGGGCGATCGCGTTCCGTTCGTGCTGCGTTATGCGCCGTCGCATCTGCATGACGCCAAGGTCACCGATGCGGAGCACGCGCTCGAGAGAACCGAGCGCTACTGGCGCGAGTGGGTCAAGAAAGGGCAGCGCGTGCAGAAATGGTCGGATGCAGTGACGCGCTCGCTGATCACGCTGCGCGCGCTGATCTATGCGCCGACCGGCGGGATCATCGCTGCGCCAACGACGTCGCTTCCCGAACAGCTCGGCGGCGCCCGCAACTGGGACTATCGATTCTGCTGGCTGCGCGACGCGACTCAAACACTGCTCGCGCTGATGGATGCGGGGTACTACGACGAAGCCGTCGCGTGGCGCGAGTGGCTGCTGCGTGCGATTGCCGGCAGTCCTGGGCAGATGCAGATCATGTATGGCGTGGCGGGCGAGCGTCGGCTCACCGAGTGGGAGCTGCCGTGGCTGCCGGGTTACGAGGGGGCAAAGCCGGTACGCGTCGGCAATGGCGCGCACTGCCAAAGGCAGCTCGATGTGTACGGTGAAGTGATGGATGCGCTTCATCAGGCGCGACTCGGCGGCATCGAGCAGTCGGAAACTGCCTGGGCTTTGCAGCGCGAGCTGCTCGAGCACCTGGAGACGATCTGGGAGCAGCCGGACTGCGGCTTGTGGGAAGTGCGCGGCCCGCCGCAGCACTTCACCCATTCGAAGATCATGGCGTGGGTCGCGTTCGATCGCGGCATCAAGGACGCCGAGGCCTACGCCTTCGAATGTCCGCTCAAGCGCTGGCGCGAGCTGCGCGCGAAGATTCATGCGCAGATCTGCGAGCGTGGCTACGACGCCGAGCGCAACTGCTTCGTGCAGGCGTATGGCTCGAAGTTCCTCGACGCGAGCCTGCTGCAGATGCCGGAGCTGGGATTCCTGGAGCTGGACGATCCGCGCCTGCTCGGCACGATCCAGGCAATCGAAGAGACCTTGCTGCGCAATGGCTTCGTCCTGCGGTATCGCACGGAAGAGACCGACGACGGTCTGCCGCCCGGCGAGGGTGCATTCCTCGCGTGCAGCTTCTGGCTCGCGAACGCGTATGCGATGACGGGTCGTCACGAGGACGCGGTACGCTTGTTCGAGCGATTACTCGCGCTGTCAAACGACGTCGGATTGCTCGCGGAGGAATACGACCCGGCCGCGCAACGACTGGTGGGCAACTTCCCGCAAGGGTTCTCGCATCTGTCGGTGATCGTGACGGCGTTCAATCTCGCGCACAGCGAGAAGCCGGCTCAACAGCGGTCGAAGGACGGGCACCAGGTCACGAGCTACGACTCGGAGATCTGAAACCAGTCGACGATGCATCCCTTGCGCACGATGATGATGCCGGTACAGCACCCTTCGTCGTACTTCAACAGCTTGTCTCCCCTGCGCAGCTCGCGCAGGAACTCCTTCCATTGCGCGCTCGCCTTGTCGAACGACGCGTCCGCCTCGAGCTCCTTCGCCGTGAACGGCCCCGTGGTCTGATACCTGTCCGGAACCTGGATGCAGGAGAGGTCAACGTGAGAGGAGTGAGGTTTCGACTTCGTGTCGGTACTCACGTTGGGCTCGACTGCCAGTGATGTGTGGGGCAGCATCAAGCATACGAGGAGACCGAGCACGAGTGCCTGCAGACGGTGTTTCATGCGGCATTCGACCGGCTAAAGCTCGTTAGAGTTCACGTTCCCGCAGTTAATCGTCGTCGGCGGCGAATTCCCTCCTGGCTTTGTCGCGGTTTACACGAGCGCGATCGCTGCGCATGCGATTCCGCGTCGTGCATTCGCCAGCGACGAGCAGCTGAACCAGTTCGTGGCGATGGTGCGCGAAAGGATGCGCGCGCAAAGCAGCTAACGACGCTCTGACAGGCGCATGACCTTGGGTATCCGGTAGAATCCGGGCCCATGGACGCCAAGCCATCCCCCGACCGTCTCACCCTCGCCGCGATCCGCGAAGCGCATGAGCGCATCCGCGACCGCATTCACCGCACGCCCGTACTGACCAGCGCGACGCTGGATCAACAGTCCGGCGGCAAGCTGTTCTTCAAGTGCGAGAACATGCAGAAGGGCGGTGCGTTCAAGGCGCGCGGCGCGACTAACGCGGTGTTCTTGTTATCCGATGCGGAAGCTGCGCGCGGTGTGGCGACGCATTCGTCGGGTAATCATGCAGCAGCACTTTCGCGTGCGGCAAAGGCGCGCGGCGTTCCTGCGTACATCGTCATGCCGAACAACGCGCCGCAGTCGAAGCGAGCGGCGGTCGAGCGGCTCGGCGGCAAAGTCGTGTTCTGCGAGCCAAACGTGCCGGCTCGCGAAGCAGCGGCAGCCAAGATCGTCGCCGACACCGGCGCGACACTCATCCATCCTTACGACAATCTGCAGGTCATGGCGGGGCAGGGCACCGCCACGATCGAGCTGCTCGAACAAGCACCGGATCTCGACATCATCGTCGGCCCGATCGGCGGCGGTGGATTGATCAGCGGCACCGCCGTTGCGGCGCACGGCATCAAGCCCGGCATTCGCGTGATCGGTGCGGAGCCGGCGGGCGCCGACGACGCGTATCGCGGATTCCAGTCCGGCAGGCGCATCACGACCGTGCAACCGAATACCATCGCCGATGGCTTGCGCAGCACCACGAGCGATCTGACCTTCAGCGAGATCCGCAGCAACGTCGACGACGTCGTCACGGTCTCGGAAGCATCGATCATCGCGGCGATGCGTTCGATCTGGGAAGTGCTGAAGATCGTCGTCGAGCCCTCGGGGGCGGTGTCGTACGGCTCGATCGTCGAGAAGAAGATCGACGCGCGCGGCAAGCGCGTCGGCATCATCCTCACTGGCGGGAATCTGGATCTCGACAAGCTGCCGTGGACGGCATGAACGATATGAAATGATTCCCGAGCGCGAAACCGTTCTGCACAGCTGGTGCCGGCAAGCGGACTGGGCGGCGCCGACTGTCGTGGGCGGGTCCGGTGCACGGTTTCATACAGAAGATGGCCGCCGCATTCTAGACATGAGCAGCCTCGCGGAGTGCAATGGCCTCGGCCATCAGCATCCGGGCATCGTCGCTGCGATCCGGCAGCAGGCCGAGCAACTCTGCTTCGTGACCAACGCCTGGGGCGCGCAGCCGCGCGCGCGTCTCGCGGAGATGTTGCTGGAGAAATCTGGTTTCGCGGGCGGGCGCGTGTTCTTCACGCTGGCCGGCGCCGATGCGAACGAGAACGCCGTGAAGCTGGCGCGTCAGGCTTCGCGCAAGCCGCGCGGCAAGGTCATCGCTCGCGATCGGTCGTATCACGGTGCGAGCTACGCGACCATGGCGTTGTCCGGCGACAGTCGGACAAGTCATCAGGTCGACGCAGAAGCATTCGGCGTCGTGCGCGCACTGCCGCCGTATGCGTATCGCTGTCCGTTCGGCACGACGAGCGCGGAGGAGTGCGGTGATCGTAGCGCCGCGCACGTGGGCGAACTGATCGATTCGCATGGCGCTGGGCGGGTGGCCGCGGTGCTGATGGAGCCGAATGCGGGCACGAACGGCATCGTCGCGCCGGAGAACTACTGGCCGCTGCTGCGCGCGCATACGCGCGAGCGCGGCGTTTACCTGATCGCTGACGAAGTGATGAGCGGCTTCGGTCGCTGCGGCGAGTGGTTCGCGTGGCAGCGTTACGGCGAGGACGGTCGGCCTGATTTGATGACGCTCGCGAAGGGCCTGACCGGTGCGCACTTGCCGCTCGGTGCCGTCGTGATGTCGGCGGAGATCGCGCGGCGGCTCGAGAACGAGATGCTGTACACGGGACTGACCTACTGTGGTCATCCGCTGTCGTGCGCGGCTGGTGTCGCGGCGGTCGAGGCGTACGAGAACGAAGGCTTGATCGAGCGCTCGCGGCGACTGGGCGCGCAGATGTATCGCGAGCTGCAGAAGCTGCAGGAACGCCACAAGATCGTCGGCGACATACGCGGTGGCCACGGCTTGTTCGCAGTCGTCGAAATCGTGCGGGATCGCGCCTCGAAAGAGCCGCCAAGCGCGTGGCCCGATGCGCACCCGGCGATCACGAAGCTCGTGAAGGATGCGCTGGCACGCGACGTATCGTTTGCGACGCGCGGCAATCTGATCATCCTGGCGCCGCCCTTGGTGATCGAGGAAAAGGAGTTGCAGGACGCAGTATCGATACTGGATGAACTACTGGCCGAAATGACGCTGTAGGTCGGGCTTCAGCCCGACAACCTCATATGTCTTACAAACTGACGTATTCCACGATGTTCGATCCGCCGCCGGAAATGCACGCGCGTTTCGACGCGGCGATGCGCGACGTGCGCTCGCAACTCGGTCGTCGCTACGCGCTGCACATCAACGGTGTCGATGTCGACACTGCGAATGCGCGTGACAAGCGCAGCCCGATCGATCGCGATTGGCTGCTCGGTTCGTTCGCACAGGCCGGTACGCAGGATGTCGATCGCGCGATGAGCGCGGCTGCCGCGGCGTTTCCGAAATGGCGCGCGACGCCGCCGCAGGAGCGGATGCGTCTGCTGCGCAAAGTCGCGCAGCTCATCGAAGAGCGCGTCTATCACATCGGCGCGGCGCTCACGCTCGAAGTCGGCAAGAACCGCATGGAGGCGCTCGGCGAAGTGCAGGAGACCGCGGACTTTTTCACTGTGTACTGCGACGACTTCGAGCGTCAGCACGGCTTCGACCACAAACTGCCGAACGATCCACTGCCGAACGCGGTCTCGCACAACCGCAGCGTGATGAAGCCCTACGGCGTTTGGGTAGTCATCAACCCGTTCAATTTCCCGTTCGCGCTCGCGGGCGGGCCGGTGGCAGCGGCGCTCGTAACTGGGAACACCGTCGTGCTGAAGGGCGCGAGCGAAACGCCGTGGGCCGGTCGCATGCTCGCCGACTGTCTGCGCGACGCAGGCCTGCCGCCCGGAGTGTTCAACTACTTGATGGGACCCGGCGGCGCGATCGGCGATGCGCTCGTGCAGGATCCGCGCACGGCCGGCGTGACGTTCACCGGTTCGTACGAGACCGGCATGCACATCGTGCGCACGCTCGCTAACGGCAAATATCCTCGACCATGTATCGCGGAGATGGGCGGCAAGAATGCCGGCATCGTCACTGCCAACGCGGATCTCGAGCGCGCGGCGCTGGGCATCGTGCGTAGCTCCTTCGGCATGGGCGGGCAGAAATGCTCGGCTTTGTCACGGCTGTACGTGCAGTCGTCGGTGGCGGACGAGTTGATCGATCGCGTCGCGAAGAAAGTCGCGGCGCTCGGCGTCGGCGACCCGACGCGCGCGGAGAACTGGCTCGGTCCGGTCGTCAGCGAGAAAGCGCAGCGTAACTATCTGTCGTACGTCGAGCGGCTGCGCAGTGCGGGCGCCAACATCCGCATCGGCGGGCGTGCTCTGCTCGAAGGCGATCTGTCGCGCGGCTTCTATGTGCAGCCGACGCTCGCCGAAGCGCCGGACAACGCCGACTTGTGGCGCGAGGAGATGTTCCTGCCGATCGTGATGCTGCGTCGGATCCGCGACCTGAGCGAAGGCATCGCGCTCGCAAACGATTCCGAGCTCGGCCTCACCGCCGGCATCTACGGCTCGCGGCCCGAGGTCGAGCAGTTCTTCCAGGAAATCGAAGCCGGCGTAACCTATGCGAATCGCGCGCAGGGCGCGACCACGGGCGCCTGGCCCGGCTATCAGCCGTTCGGCGGCTGGAAGGGCTCGGGCAATACCGGCAAGGCAATCGCATCGTTCTACTATCTCGCGCAGTACCTGCGCGAGCAGTCGCAGACATTCGTCGAGTGAGACAGCCATGAAATCGCCACACATCAAGACAGCACTCCCGGGTCCGAAGGCCGAGGCGATGCTCAAGCGCGACGCGCTGGTCGTGTCGCCGTCCTATCCGCGCGACTATCCGTTCGTGATCTCGCACGCGAAGGGCGCGGAAGCGTGGGATGTCGATGGCAATCGCTTCCTCGATTTCATGGCCGGCATCGCCGTGTGCGCAACCGGGCACAGCCACGCGACGGTCGTGCAAGCAATCACGCAGGCCGCCGAGAAGTTCGTGCACATCTCCAGCGACTACTGGCACGAGGGACAGATCGCGCTCGCCGAGAAAATCTCGGCGCTGAATCCGGTCGGCGGGCCGTCGATGAGCTTCTTCTGTCAGAGCGGTACGGAATCAGTCGAAGCTGCGCTCAAGCTCGCGCGCAATGTCAGCGGACGCGGACGCTTCATCGGCTTCCTCGGCGGCTTCCACGGCCGCACGATGGGCTCGCTATCGTTCACGTCGAGCAAATACACCCAGCAGAAGGGCTTCTTCCCGACGATGCCGGGCGTCACGCACGTGCCGTATCCCAATCAGTATCGGCCGCTGCTCGCGGGCAACGATCAGGGCGCGGCGGTGCTCAACTACATCGAGAACGTGCTGTTCAAGAGCAACGTGCCGTCGAACGAAGTGGCGGCGATCCTGATCGAGCCGATACAAGGCGAGGGCGGCTACCTCGTGCCACCCGACGGCTTCCTGCAGGGGTTGCGAGCGTTGTGCGATCGGCACGGCATTCTGCTCATCTTCGACGAAGTGCAGTCGGGCGTCGGTCGCACCGGCAAGATGTTCGCGGCGGAGCACTTCGGCGTCGTGCCGGACATCATGACGCTCGCGAAAGGGCTCGGCTCGGGACTGCCAATCGGCATGATGGTCGCGAAGAAGGCGCTGATGGAAAAATGGCAGCGCGGCTCGCACGGCAACACCTACGGCGGCAATCCCGTGTGCTGTGCGGCGGCGCTCGCGACGCTCGACCTCGTGTCCTCCGAGTACTGCGCCAACGCTGCGAAGATGGGCGAGTACTTCATCGGCCGGCTGCGCGAGCTGCAGAAGAAGTACGCGTGCATCGGCGAGGTACGCGGCAAAGGGTTGATGCTCGGCATGGAGCTGGTCGAGGACCGCACGACCAAGGTGCCGGCGACCAAGCTCACGGAGCAGTTCATCCGGCAGGCCTATCTGAACGGGTTGCTGCTGCTGTCGTGCGGGCAGAGCACGATCCGCTTCATGCCGCCGCTGATGGTGTCGAAGGAGCACGTCGACGAAGCGGTGACCATACTCGACGCCACGTTCGCGGAAACGCAGAACGCGTGAGTGCCGCCATTTCCATGGTCGAAAGCGGCCGAGGCCCTTGCGACACGCCCGTCAAAAGGCGTGGCTTTTGGCGGGCTCGAGCTGCGGTCGCCGCACTCGCGCTGACGATCGCCGCCACTGCTTGCGCCGAGCGCGAGCCGGTGCTGAAGCAGATCGATCTGCCGCACTCGTATTACTACCGCGAAATGTATCTGCCGCAGCTGACGAGCGGTCCGTCTAGCGTCGCGTTCTCACCGGACGGCAAAGCGCTCGTCTACAGCATGCAGGGCTCGCTGTGGCGCCAGGAGATCGGCAGCGAGCGCGCGGTCGAGCTCACGCACGGGCCGGGCTACGACTATCAGCCGGACTGGTCGCCTGACGGGCAACACATCGCTTTCGCGCGCCATCAGAACAACGCGATCGAGTTGTGGCAGCTCGATGTTGCGTCCGGCGCCGCGCAACAGCTCACGACGACCGCTGCGGTCAACGTCGAGCCGCGCTATTCGCCGGACGGCAAGCGACTCGCCTATGTGTCGACTGCCGGCAGCGGTCACTTCAACTTGTTCGTTGCGTCGATCGAGGCTGGCAAGCTTGGCGCGCCGCGCGCCGTGGTCGCTCCGCACGAGAGCAAGATAGCGCGCTACTACTATTCGAAGCACGATCACACGATCAATCCTTCGTGGACGCCGGACGGCAAGCGACTCCTGTTCGTTTCCAATCGCGAGATCGCGTACGGCTCGGGTGATGTGTGCAGCGTCGCTGTCGACGGTGCGAACGATTTCGAGTGCTTCGTGCACGAAGAAACCAGTTGGCGTGCACGGCCTGAGGTGGCGCCCGATGGCCGGCGCGTGCTGTACAGCAGCTATCAAGGCCGGCAATGGCATCAGCTTTGGTTGACGACACTCGCCGGCGATGCGCAGTTGCCGCTCACGTTCGGCGAGTTCGATGCGACGCAAGCACGCTGGTCACCGGACGGCCGACGCATCGCGTACATCAGCAACGAGGACGGCAACGTCGCGTTGTGGATGCTCGAAGTCGTCGGCGGTGAGCGCACGCGCGTCGTCGCTCGCGATCGCCAGTACTCGCGGCCGATGACGACGCTGCGTATCCAGCTACGCAGTGGAGAAACTGGCGTATCAGGTCGCATCAGTGTCGTCGGCTCCGACGACCGCTACTACGCACCCGACGATCGCTGGGTTCATGCGGACGACGGCTTCGATCCGGTGCGAGTGCCGGCCGAGCTGCGGTATTTCCATTGTCCCGGCGAGTGCACGCTGACGTTGCCGCTCGGCGAAGCGTACGTGACCGCATGGCGCGGTCAGGAACACACGCCGATCCGCCGCAAGATCGACGTGCGTGCCGACACTGCGAACGCCGCGATTCTGGCGTTGCAGCCGCTGCAACTTCCGGACTGGGCACCGCGCAACGTCACGGCCGATCTGCACGTGCACATGAACTACGGCGGGCACTACCGCAACAACGAAGAGCGACTCATCGAACAGGCGCGAGCCGAAGACCTCGATGTGATCTACAACCTGATCGTGAACAAGGAGCAACGCATCCCCGACATCGCGCTGTTCGATCCGACTGCGCGACGCGATCCGAGCGGCATCACGATCTTCCGCAATCAGGAGTACCACACCAGCTATTGGGGACACCTCGGCCTGCTGCACCTCAATCGCTATCTCACTCCCGACTTCAGCGCCTATCAGCAAAGCGCGCTGACTTCGCCGTACCCGCACAACGGCGTGATCGCCGACCTCGTGCACAACCAGGGCGGACTCGTAGGTTACGTGCATCCGTTCGACACGGTGCCTGCACCCGAGCGTGAGGTGATCACGAACGCGATGCCGGTCGATGTCGCGCTCGGCAAGGCCGACTACATCGAAGTCGTCGGCTTCGCCGATCACAAAGCGACGGCGGAGGTCTGGTACAAGCTGCTGAACCTCGGCTTCCACGTGCCCACGGGATCCGGCACCGATGCCATGGCGAACTACGCCAGCCTGCGCGGACCGGTCGGCATGAATCGCGTCTATCTCAACACCGGCGGCAGCAGCGAGCCGGCGGCTCTGCAGGCGGCGCTCAAGGAAGGCCGAACGTTTGCGAGCAATGGCCCACAGCTCGCGCTCGAAGTGGCCGGCAAGTCGCTCGGCGATACGCTGACGTTGCCGGCGGGCGGGCAGACCGTGACCTATCGCGCAGCACTGCGCTCACCGGTGGCGATCGATCATTTCGAGATCGTGCAGAACGGCCGCGTGGTCGCGCGACACAAGCTCGCGAAGGCGCGCACGCATGCCGACGTATCGGGCAAGCTGAATCTGCGCGAGGGCGGCTGGGTCATCGCGCGGGCCTGGAACGACGGCGCCGATCCGCTGATCCTCGATCTCTATCCCTATGCCACGACCAGTCCGGTGTACGTCAGCGTCGGCGGCGCGCCGACGAATTCGCCTGCGGACGCGAAATATTTCGTACACTGGCTGGACCGCGTGATCGCCGCGGCCGAAGGCCGGACGGACTATAACGACGATCGCGAGCGCCAGGCGACGCTCGACTACCTGCACGCGGCGCAGGCGATATACGTTCAAAAAGCGCAGTAACCGTGAGCAGCCCGCCACAGACCAACGCAGCGCAGCCGCGCCAGCTCGGCTTCTGGATGTGTCTCGCGCTGGTCGTCGGCAACATGATCGGCTCCGGCGTGTTTCTGCTGCCAGCTTCGCTTGCCCCCTACGGTCTGAACAGCATCGTCGGTTGGATCTTTACTGCGAGCGGCGGGGTGCTGCTTGCAGTCGTGTTTGCGGCACTCGCGCGCGTCTATCCGCAGGCGGGTGGCCCATACCTCTACCCACGCGTCGCGTTCGGCGAGTGCTGCGGTTTCGTAATGGCGTGGGGTTACTGGATGTCGGTGTGGGTCGGCAACGCGGCGATCGCGATCGGCAGCGTCGCATACCTGTCCGAGCTCGTGCCGGCGATCAAGACGATCAAGGGCGGTCCGGCGCTCACGGCAGTCGCAATGATCTGGATCCTGACCTATGTGAACTGGCGCGGCGTGAAGCAGGTCGGTGTGTTCCAGCTGGTGACGACGGTGCTCAAGCTCATGCCGCTGCTCGCGGTGATCATCCTCGCAATCGTGCTGCTCGGGCGCGCCGACGCCTCGCTGATCAGGGTCGAGCCGCAGCCGTTCGCTATCTCCGCAATGACTTCGGCTGCGATCCTGACGCTCTGGCCCTTGCTCGGGCTCGAGTCCGCGACTGTGCCCGCGGAGAATGTGATCGACCCTGAGCGCAACATTCCGCGCTCGACGTTGTGGGGCACGATTGTCACCGCGGTCATCTACGTCGTCGCGTGTTCGGCGGTGATCCTGCTGATCCCCGGCTCGCAGCTCAAGGATTCAAACGCGCCGTTCGCCGACGTGATGCGCCTGTTCTGGGGCGACTGGGCCGCAACGGCGGTCGCGCTGTTCGCATTCATCAGCGGCTTCGGCGCCCTCAATGGCTGGATCCTGATTCAGGGCGAGATGCCGCGCGTGCTGGCGAGGGAAAAAATCTTCCCGCAACTGTTCGCCCATGAATCGCGCTATCGCACGCCAGACTATTCGCTGTTCATCACCAGCGCGCTGGTCTCGGTCGTGATGCTGATGAACTACAGCGCTTCGATGGTCGACGTCTTCACGAAGATCATCCTGATTTCCACTTGCGCATACCTCGTGATGTACCTTTTCTGCTCGCTTGCGGCCTTCTGGCTCGCGGTGCGCGGCGACATGGGCGTGCGCGGGCGGCGGCTTTCGTGGCTGATCGTCGCGGCGATCCTGGCGGGACTCTATTCGTTGTGGACGCTATGGGGCGCCGCCGCCTTTCCGGTGGCAATGGGCGGTGTCGGCATCGAGGCGTTCTGGTGGGCGATGGGATTGTTCGCGCTCGGTCTGCCGCTGTATTTCCTGTTGAGGTGGACGCGGCGCCGCGCCGCCAATGCTGCTGTCGCCGCCTCCTAGTTTTCCGGTCGATTCATGCAACGCGATCCGCGCTACGACATTCTGTTCGAGCCTGTCCGCATCGGTCCGGTCACGGCAAAAAACCGCTTCTTCCAGGTTCCTCACTGCAACGGCATGGGTTACGCAATGCCGGAAGCGCACGCGGCGATGCGCGCTGCGAAGGCGGAAGGCGGCTGGGCGGTGGTCAGCACCGAGGAGTGCGAGATTCATCCGACCGGTGACATCTCGCCGTACGTCGAAGCGCGACTCTGGGACGACAGTGACATTCCTGCGCTCGCGCTGCTGTGCGAGAAGGTGCACGCGCACGGCGCGCTCGCGGCGATCGAGCTGACCCACAACGGACCGACGTCGTCGAACTTGTATTCGCGCGAGGTCGCGATCGCTCCATCGCATCAGCCGTTGAAGTACGGCTACCCGCATCAGGCGCGCGGGATGACGCTACGCGACATCCGCGACTATCGCCGCTGGCATCGTGACGCGGCGCTGCGCGCGAAGCGCGCGGGCTTCGATATCGTCTACATCTATGCGGCTCACGATCTGTCGCTCGCGATGCACTTTCTGCAGCAGCGACGCAATCATCGCACCGACGAATACGGCGGCTCCCTGGAAAATCGCGTGCGCCTGCTGCGTGAGCTGATCTCCGATACGAAAGAAGCAGTCGGCGACAAGTGCGCCGTCGCGGTGCGCTTCGCGACCGAGGAATTCCTCGGCGTCGACGGCGTGCGCGAAAGCGAAGCGCGCGAAGTGGTGCACCTGCTCGCGGACTTGCCGGATCTCTGGGACGTCAACATCGCCGCGTGGCACATGGACTCGCAGACTTCGCGCTTCGCGGACGAGGGCTATCAGGAGCCGTTCACGGGCTGGGTCAAGAGCATCACCAGCAAGCCGGTCGTCGGCGTCGGTCGCTTCACGTCGCCGGACACGATGGTCGGCCAGATTCGCCGCGGCGTGCTCGATTTCATCGGCGCGGCACGGCCGTCGATCGCCGATCCGTTCCTGCCGCGCAAGATCGAGGAAGGACGCGTCGAAGACATCCGCGAGTGCATCGGCTGCAACATCTGCGTCACCGGCGATATGACCTCCACGCCGATCCGCTGCACGCAGAATCCGACGATGGGCGAGGAGTGGCGCAAGGGCTGGCATCCGGAGCGCATTGCGCCGAGCAGGAGCGCGAAGCGGGTGCTCGTCGTCGGCGCTGGGCCGGCAGGATTGGAAGCAGCGCGTGCGCTCGGTCAGCGTGGTTACGAAGTGCATGTCGCCGAGGCCTCGCGTGAGCTTGGCGGACGAGTGAACTTCGAAGCGCGCCTGCCCGGGCTGGCGCAGTGGGCGCGGGTGCGCGACTGGCGCGTCACGCAGCTCCAGAAGATGGCGAACGTCGCGATCTATCGCGAGAACGACATCAAAGCCGCCGACGTCCTCGAATTCGGCGCCGAGCGCGTCGTGCTGGCTACCGGTTGCCACTGGCGACGCGACGGTTACGGCCGCAGCAACGGCGCAGCGATTCCCGGCTTCGACACCGCGCGTGTATTCACGCCGGATGACCTCATGCGCGGTCGGATCCCCGACGGCCCGGTGCTGCTGTTCGACGACGAGGCGTTCTATATCGGCAGCGTCCTGGCCGAAGTCCTGCGCGCCGCCGGTCGCGAAGTGATCTACGTGACGCCCGACGATGTGGTCGCTTCCTGGACAACTTACACACAGGAATACAAGCACGTACAGAAGCGCCTGCGCTCGCTGGGGATGCAGATCATCACGGCCCACAACATCCTTGCCGTCGACGGTGACGGCGCGCAGCTCGCCTGCGTGTACAGCGGCCGCGAGCAGGGCGTGACGTGCGCGTCGATCCTCGCTATCACGGCCCGCCTACCGAATGATGGCCTCCAAACGGCCTTGGAAGCGCTTTCATCCGACTGGCAGGGCGCCGGTATCGAGGCCGTCACGCCGATCGGCGACTGCTACGCCCCGGGACTGATCGCGCACGCCGTGTATGCCGGCCACCGCTACGCCCGCGAGCTGGAGGAGCCGTCCGAGGGTGAAGTTTGTTTTCGACGGCGCGCATCGCAGCCACCGATGACGTAAAGTTTGCGCCTAGGGGTACGGGGGCCACATGGCTAATGAAGCTAGTTCTACGCAAAGTGCAACCCAAGACCATTCGTACGACGCAATAGTCATAGGCACCGGCATCACTGGCGGCTGGGCCGCCAAAGAGCTGACCGAGAAGGGGCTCAAAACGCTGGTGCTGGACCGCGGCCGCGACGTCAAGCACGGCGACTATCCGACCGCGACCAAGGACATCTGGGAGTTTCCCTACGGTGGCCGCGCCACCGACGAAGAGCTGAAACGCCAGGCCGTCGCCGCGCGCAGCGGCTACGCGATCACGCAGGCGTCGAAGCACTGGTTCGTCGACGACACCGAACATCCCTACACCGAGGTCCATCGTTTCGACTGGATCCGCGGCTATCACGTCGGCGGCCGCTCCATCATGTGGGGCCGGCAGAGCTATCGCTGGAGCGACATCGACTTCGGCGCGAACGCGAAGGACGGCATTGCCGTCGACTGGCCTGTTCGCTATGCCGAGCTCGCGCCGTGGTACGAGCACGTCGAAGGCTTCATCGGCGTCAGCGGTCGCGCCGAGAACCTGCCGCAGCTGCCCGACAGCAAATTCCTGCCGCCGATGGACTTGAACTGCGTCGAGACTCATCTGCAGCAGTCGATGGCGGAGAAGTTCCAGCGCAGGCTGACGATCGGCCGCGTCGCCCACCTGACCGCGCCCCTGGCGCACAGTCCGCAGCGAGGCACGTGTCAGTACCGCAATCTCTGTATTCGCGGCTGTCCGTACGGTGCTTACTTCAGCAGCAACTCGAGCACGCTGCCTGC
>DATJIP010000217.1:0-18730 GCA_035493235.1 Steroidobacteraceae bacterium | reverse complement strand
CTTGATCGCGGACGCCCAGCGGGACATCGACTGGGTCCGCAACACCTGGCATGAGGCGAAGTGGGTGTCCCGAGCCTCAAAGTCTGTGACCGTCGTCGGCCATAGCTACGGCGGGATCGAATCAGCGCGGATTGCGGCGGGATGGTCGGAAGTCGCGGCCTTGGTCAGCCTCAGCGGTCCATATCTCGAGCTGAACGATGTCGACAATCTGCTCAGCAGCATCACCTGTCCGAGCCTCTTCATGTTCTCGAAGACCCAAGGCGTGGAATTCGAACAGATCGAGGACAACCCAAATCCGGTCAACAATTTCTGGAGAAAACTGCCGGGCGATCGCTACGCCGCGATTTTTGATGGCCAGCATTTCGATTATCTGGATCCGGGGCAGTCTGGAACTGCACCGCGCGGTCCGTGCACCCAGATAGGTCAGTTGGCAGCCGACCTTACCGCTTTGTTCGTCGCGTCGAATGTCCAGTCGCTTACGCGAGTTCCGATCGAGCTGCACAAGCCCGAGGTCGTACTCAGCGATGCGCAGCAGGCGCTGGCGATCCAGCACTTGCCGGCGATCGACAAGGACTGGGGCGAGGCCTGCAAAATCCAGCTTAAGTGGCGGGTCGTCGGCGACGAAGGGCACCGCACGATCGGCTGACCAGCCCGATGGTGGAAGATTCCAGCGCGCTATCATCTGCCAATGGACTTCCCCGTACGCTGCCGCTGCGGCCAACTAGAAGCTCAACTCACCTTCACGGAACGGGCTGGCCGCGCCGTCTGCTACTGCCGCGACTGTCAGGCGTTTGCTCGATTCCTTGGCAACTCAGAGCGGATCCTCAATGAGCGCGCTGGCACGGACATAGTTGCCACCAGTCCTCGCTTCCTGCGAATCGTGCGAGGCAAGGAGCAACTACGCTGCATGTCGCTCAGCGAAAAAGGGCTGCTTCGCTGGTACACCGCCTGCTGCCGCACCCCAATCGGCAATACGCCACGCAATCCCAAGCTCTCGTACGTGGGTCTGGTGCACAGCTGTCTCGCTGGATCGCCCATCGAACTGGACGCAGCATTCGGGCCGGCCAAGGCGGCCATCAACACCGCATCGGCCAGCAGCACAGTCAACTCAACGTCGTGGTCCACGTTCCGAGCGACACTCAAGATCATGCGTAACGTGTTGGGCTCTCGCCTGAGCGGCAAGTACCGGGAGAATCCATTCTTCATGCCCGGCACAGCAGAGCCATTGGTCGCGCCGCAGGTTTTGACGGTAACCGAGCGTCGCGTACTCCGCGGCGACGCCTGACCCATCCCATCGAGCGGCGTCTGTCAACCAGTTGACAGTTCTCCTCAGTCGTCTTGGACACAATCTAACCGTGATGTCCCACCGAGGAGATGGACATGCGCCGCATCCTCTCTCGCGGGCCAGAACCCTTGTGTTCCGCTTACCAAACCGCGACGTCACCCGCTCTCGCAATGCCATCCCCAATCTGACCGATCCTGGAGACTCACTGAATGTCACTCAAAATTTCGCTGATCATCGCTGCGATCAGCACTGCGGTTTCGGGCGTCGCCATCGCTGACGAATTTCCCTCGATTGAAAACCGGGGCGTCGCCGCCCTGTCGGCCGGGCCCAGCTACTGGACGGCCGAACGCAGGAAGGCAGCCAAGGAGCGAGTTCTTTTCAAGGACAGCGGAATTTCCGCCGAGGTTGCCGGCACGGCCAACCTCGACTTCTCACGCTCCCGCGTCACGCCGCGGACCGCCGTCACTGCCAATCCCTACAAGGCGGCGGGGAAGCTGTTCTTCACCGAGCCTGGTGTGGGCGACTTTCAGTGCTCGGCCTCGATCATCAAGAATCGCGTAATTGTCACCGCCGCACACTGCGTGTTCGACCCCGTGGCCAAGAGCTTCTTTACGAACTGGGTGTTCATTCCGGCGTTTGACGGCGGCCTGTCGAACAACGCCGGGGCACAGATCAGTCCGCAGACTCCCTTCGGCACGTGGGACTGGCAATCTGTCTTCGTGTCGGCGACATGGAGCAACACCGGGGGCGCGCTGCCCAACAACGGCGACTTCGGCGTGCTAGTGCTTCAGGACCAGAGCTTCGCCGGCACCGCGCCGGTCAACGTGAAGACGAAAGTCGGCGCCAGCTTCACTGCCGTCATCAATAACCTCGCCAACACGCACGTGACGATGCTCGGCTATCCGTGCAACTTCAACAGCTGCAACATCATGCAACGCAACGACTCGAGCGATCACCGTGCAGGGAGCACAGCTGCCGGCAACAATGCGTTCGAGTACGGCAGCGACATGGCCGGCGGTTCGAGCGGCGGGCCGTGGGTTCAGAACTTCGGCGATCCGCTCAGTGCCGCGCCGACCGGTGTGCGCAACCTCACGCGCAACGCCGTGGTGGGCGTAACGTCGTACGGTTTCACCGATCCTAACGTAAAGATCCTGGGTGCCTCGGGCTTCAACGCAGAGTTTGCGGCCATGCTCAACGCCGCGTGCACCAACGCGACGGGCAACTGCTGAGTAGCTTCTCCCAGCGGGCCAGCAATGGCCCGCTGGGATATGAGCTGCGGATGACTGTGTCGGTAAGGCCTGGCAGCGATAGCGGCAAGGTTCTTGTCAGAGCAAGCGGCCAATACAACTTACTCCCCATTACTGACCCGCTTCCATACCAGGACTTCTTTGCAGCGCTGGAAAGATCGCTCTTTCTTCAGGCGCAGTCAGTCGAGTGACGTTCGCTAGCCGATGTCTTCCAGCGTCAACCCTTCATGGGCAATTTCGACTGACTCGATCGCGATCTCGTTGCCGCTCGCATTGAGCGTCGGTGCTGCGATCTTGGTGATCGAGGCGTTCACGATCCTCCAGCGTCGCACCGGCTGGCGCGACTCATCGAGCATCGTAATCCTGAGCTCGCGCGCTTCGTGCCTGCCCTTCAAGATGGCGGTGTACCAATCCCAGAGCTTGCGATTGGCGACGCCGCGATTCAGCGTCAGCCTCGCCTGCTTGCGCAAACCGGCCAACCTATCGACGATCTCCTTGCTGCCACGTCCTTCCCCGTAGTCGACAGGATTGCCATCGGCGGTCAACCCGCTGATCTCGGCAAAGCCACCTGCCCACTCGCCGGCGATCTCGAGTTCGAAGTTGTACGCACGCAGAAGATTGCTGCCAGTGTCAGTTGCCATTGCAGTGCTCCTCAGTAGAGTAGCTCGCAGGGTCGAGCGAACCGCTAGTCCTTCTCGCTCTTCTCTGACTCCAACGAATCGCGAAGCAATTGCTCCAAATCGCTTTCCCCGCTCGACCCCTGCCCATCATCCAACCGCTCGTACCGATACCTCTCCTTCACCAACCGATTGACGAACTTCCCCTTCGACTCCGCTCTCACCAGCCACGCATACACCTCCGGCCCCACATCAAAGTACCGATACTCTCCCGAGTTCGTGTACGCCACATCCAGCGTGCGCGTGCTCTCGTCATAGCGAATCCACCGGATACCCTTGGAATTGATCTCCATGTGCAAAACACCTGTCTCGAGTCCGTAGTCCCGGGCGTCATCATACAACTGCGGTCTTGGTCACTGACCTGCACCACTTCGTACCAGTCTGAGTGACCAACGATCGCCCACACGCACCACCGCTGCGCAAAGAAACCTCCGTTCGCCCCAGAACTGCCCGATTACTCCTGGCACCGCCCTTGCATCGCTCAGCCCCGACGAACGCTGCGCGACAAGCTGCCCTTCAGCTCGACCTCGAGGAAATGACCACTCACCCGATCCGCACGACATGTCCGTACTGCGGAGTCGGCTGCGGCGTCCTCGCACAATCACGCGCGGATGGCTCATTCGAAATCACCGGCGACCCAAACCACCCCGCCAACTTCGGCAAACTCTGCTCCAAGGGCTCCGCGCTCGGAGAGACACTCGAACGGCCAGGGCGGCTGCTCTATCCGCACATCCGCGGCGAGCGCAAGACCTGGGACGAAGCGCTCGACTACGTAGCTACCGGCTTCCGCCGCATCATCGATCGCGACGGACCGGACGCCGTCGCGCTGTACGTGTCCGGCCAGCTGCTGACGGAGGACTACTACGTCGCCAACAAGCTGATGAAGGGCTACATCGGCAGCGCCAACATCGATACGAATTCCCGCCTGTGCATGTCGTCGGCCGTGGCCGGCCACAAGCGCGCGTTCGGCGAGGATCTGGTGCCGGTCTGCTACGACGATCTCGCGCTCGCCGATCTCGTCGTGCTGGTCGGCTCGAACACCGCGTGGTGCCATCCGGTCCTGTTCCAGCGCATCACTGCCGCGCGCCAGGAACGGCCGGACATGAAGATCGTCGTCATCGATCCGCGCCGCACGGCAACCTGCGAGTTCGCCGATCTGCATTTGCCGGTGCGGGCCGGGACTGATGTCTGGTTGTTCAACGGGCTGCTCGCGTTCCTGCATCAGCACGGCGCGGTGGCAACCGAGTTCGTAGCGAGCAGCACGAGTGGCGTCGACCGTGCACTGCGGGTCGCCGAGCAGACTGCGGGAAGCATGCGTGCCGTCGCGAAAGCCTGCGGCATCGATGAGCGTGTGCTCGCGGAGTTCTGCCGGCTGTTTGCGCGCACCGAGAAGACGGTGACGGTCTTCTCGCAAGGCGTGAATCAGTCCTCGGCCGGCACCGACAAGGTCAACAGCATCATCAACTGCCATCTGTTGACCGGCCGCATCGGTCGGCCCGGCATGGGACCGTTCTCGGTGACCGGCCAGCCGAACGCGATGGGCGGGCGCGAAGTCGGCGGTCTCGCGACCACACTTGCCGCGCATATGGATCTCGAAAGCGCAGACCATCGGCGCATCGTGCAGGAGTTCTGGAACAGCCCGGTCATCGCGAGCACACCCGGATTGAAGGCAGGCGAACTGTTCGACGCCATTCATGAAGGTCGCGTCAAAGCGGTCTGGATCATGGCGACCAATCCGATCGTCAGCCTGCCGGACGCCGACCGGGCGAGGGAAGCGTTGCGACGCTGCGAGCTGGTGGTCGCTGCAGACTGCGTCCAGCAGACGGATACGACCAGGCTCGCACATGTCCTGCTGCCCGCCGCCGGCTGGGCGGAGAAGGACGGAACCGTCACCAATTCCGATCGGCGCATTTCACGCCAGCGCGCCTTCCTGCCGTCACCGGGCGAAGCGAAGCCGGACTGGTGGATCGTCTGTCAGGTCGCACGACGGTTGGGGCATGAGCAGGCGTTCGCGTTTACAGCGGCTCACGAGATCTTCGCGGAGCACGCGGCCTTGTCCGGCGCGGAGAACGACGGCGGGCGCGCTTTCGATATCGGCGGCCTGAGCGCATTGAGCCGCGATGACTACGATCGACTCGCTCCGATTCAATGGCCAGTTCCTGTACTGAGGCACCCGGGCACCGAGCGTCTGCTGAGTGACGGGCGTTACTTCCATCCCGATGGCAAAGCGCGCTTCGTCGCGACGCCGCCGCGCCCGCCGGTCAACACACCGGACGCGCAGTATCCACTGGTGCTCAACACGGGGCGCGTCCGCGATCAGTGGCACACGATGACGCGTACGGGCTACGCGCCGCGCCTGACCAGTCACGTGCCCGAGCCTTACGTCGACATGCATGCGCAGGATGCCTTGCTCGCGGGGACGCGCGAGGGCGAACTGGTGCGAGTCGCCACACGCTGGGGATCCATCATCGTGCGCCTGCGCATCAGCGGTGAAATGCCGCGCGGCATGATCTTCGTGACGATCCACTGGAACGGCGCGTTCTCGTCCGATGCGCGCGTGTGCACGCTGGTCAATCCCGTCGTCGATCCGATTTCAGGCGAGCCCGAGTTCAAGCACACGCCTGCGCGTGTGATGCCGTTCGCCGTTCGCTGGCATGGCTTCGTGCTTGCGCGCGACGCCATCGCGAGCCCGGACGTGACGTGGTGGACGCTCGCGCGCGGCAATCAGCATCTGCGCTATGAAATCGCCGGCAGAAAGCCGCCGCGCGACTGGTCGATGTGGGCACGCCAGCTGCTCAACGCGGCAGACGATGCCGACTGGATCGAATACTCGGATCCCGCCGCTCACGTCTTTCGCGGGGCGTTGCTCACCGACGATCGGATCAGCGCGTGCGTGTACCTGTCGCCGCGACCGGACTTGCCTTCGCGCACGTGGCTGGCGAGCCTGTTCGCGCGCGATCGGATCAGCGATGTCGAGCGGGCAGGGCTGCTCATGGGCCAGCCTGCGGATCCTCGAGCCGACACCGGGCCCACCGTCTGCTCCTGCTTCGGCATCGGTCGCAATGCAATCTGCAACGCAATCCGCCAAGACCGGCTCGGCACGACGCAGGAGGTCGGGAAAAAGCTGCGCGCCGGCACGAACTGCGGGTCGTGTCTGGCGGAGATCCGTGCATTGCTGGTCGAGTGCGGCGTCGGCGCTGAGTCTTAGCGCAGATCGAACGGAGCTTCCGCCAATCATTTCAGCAGAGGGTGATCCTTCGGCAATTGCTTGGAATACCAGATCGCCAACTTGTGTCTCATGGTCGCTTCAGCCACTTGGTCTTCCGGCAGTGGCTGGATGATCTTGTCGTGAACGAGCAGGCGATAGATGTAGAGCAGTTTCTGGCTGGCCGAATCCGTCGGCTCGAACTCCACGGCCTTGCGGCCTTCCGCGTATTTCACACCGGCAAGTAATGCACCTTTGAACAACTCCGCTTCATGCTTCAGTTTCTTCACACCAGGCTCCTGGTTCGGAAGATCGCTTTCACGTGGCCGTCTTCAACATAGGTAGCACTTTCCGGCAGTTGTGGGAACTCCAAAGGGGCGAGGCGCTACATCCCGTTCCTGCAGAGGCATCGTCAGCGCGGGTTGCGGGGTCGCGCTCCCGCATGAGAGTCTCCCGGCATCGACTCACGGGAGACGCCCATGGCCGGCTTCGACATTTTCCTCCAGCTCTCCGGCATCGACGGCGAGAGCACGACCAAGGGCCACGAGAAGGAGATCGAGGTCGTCTCCTACGATCAGTCGATCGATGCGTCCGTGATAATCAGTGGCGGTGGTGGCGGCGCCGGCGCTGGCAAGTCAACGTTTTCCGGCGTGCGCTTCCGCAAGCTGCTCGACACCGCTTCAATCCCCATCGCCCTGGCCTGTGCATCCGGCCTCCATATCCAGAGCGCGCGTTTCGCGTTCCGGCGCGCTCCACTGGATTTCTACGTCGTCGCGCTCGAAGACGTCATCGTGACGCATGCCGGTCAATGTGCGACGACCGGTGCTCAGTCCCCACTCGAGTTCGAGACGCTCGCCAAGAGCGCAGCGGGCGCAGCGCTGCTCGAAGAAGTCACGCTGCACTTCGGCAAAATTCGCTGGGAATACCGCCCGATCGGACCGAAGGGCACGGCGCTTCCGCCAATCACCGGCGGCTGGGATGTGAGAGCGAACGGGAAGCTGTAAGCGTGGCCCAGAAGTTCTATGTGGTGTGGGCAGGCAGACAGACCGGTGTTTTTTCGGAGTGGGCGACGACGCACGCGCTGGTCGACAAGTTTGCTGGCGCGCGCTTCAAGGCGTTTAAGACTCGAGCGGAGGCTGAGCGCGCCTTCCAGTCAGGAATGCCGCGACGGGCATTCGCACCGCGGAAGCCGGCGACCATCCGGGCTCCTTCGGCAACCGATGCAGAGAAGTTCGATGTACAAATCTACTGCGACGGCGCGTGTGAACCGAATCCCGGCAATGCAGGCTCAGGCATGGCCATCTACCGGAAGGGTGTGGTCACGCAGCTTTGGTACGGCCTCTACAACCCGGCCGGTACGAACAACACGGCGGAATTGACCGGCCTGCACCAAGCCTTGCTGTTCGCCGAACAAGAGATCGCTACGGGATCGTGCGTTCAGATACTCAGCGACTCGAAGTATGCGATCAGCTGTATCGCAACGTGGGCCAGCGGTTGGGAGAAGAAAGGATGGAAAAGGAAGGGCGGCGACATCAAGAACCTCGATCTCATCAAGACCGCCTACGCTCTCTACTCCAGCATGGAGCCACAGCTCACGCTGACGCACGTCAGTGCACACGTCGGAACAGAAGGTAACGAGCTTGCCGACCGGATGGCGATGAATGCAGTGCTGAACAAGACGGCGGAATTTCGTCAGTACGAACAACCCATCGAGGTGCAAAGCATTCTGCTGATGCGAGCGGGCTGAGCTGCACGCCCAATCTGCCCCCGATACTTGGATGGCGTACGCCGCTCCTTACGTCATTGGCTGCGTCGCGATGGTCTGGGTAATGGAGCGCATAGGTGCGTTCGGCTGACACCGAACCAGATCGCCTTCCTTTGTTCTTATCTCTTCGCCTTCGCCCGCGACTTCCCTTCACGCCGCTCATTCAGCTTCGCGTGAAGGAGGTGCGAGAACGCGCAACCCCATGCAACACGCCTTTGGTAGCGCTATCATCGCCACCGGCTCGCGCATGAGCTTGTTCCGCGGGGTTGAACCAATGATCTCGGCAATCTGCTCGATGCGTAAGTTGGTACGCGCTGCGGTGGCATTGCTCGTACTGACCAGTGTCGGGCTGCACGCAGCCGAGGCGCGCGCCCAGACGCTACAGCTGAACGACCGTGAGTACTTCACGATGCCCGGCGTCGATGTCCTGGTGTTCAGCAACTGGTACGACGGCTTGTTCAGCGATGCGAAGATCGCGGGCATCGAGCTGATTCATCACGGCGAGCGGACCGCCACCAATGGGGATGTGCGTCTCAGCCCGACGCCCGAGCAATGGGACATGCTCCCCGAGCTCAAGCGACGCACTGTGATACGCGAGCAGAACGCGATCGAAGTTCGGCTCGCGTATGCCAAGTTCAACTTCGAATACACGCTGCGGGCACAGGCGCGCGCCGACGGAATAGTTCTGAGCGTCATGCTCGATGCGCCGGTGCCTGCGGCGCTGGTTGGCAAGGCGGGGTTCAACCTGGAGTTTCTGCCGTCTGCGTATTTCGGCAGCGCGTATCTCATGGACGAGGGGAGCGGCACGTTGCCGCTGTATCCCAGCGGTCCGACTGGCCGCGACTCCGCAGGCGAAGTCGAGCGCTTGCCTCTCGGTCGGAGCCGCACGCTGGTGTTGGCGCCGGATAGCGGGCAACAGCGCGTCCGAATCGCATCGCGCACCGGTGAGCTGCAGCTGCTCGATGGACGTAACCAAGCGCAAAACGGCTGGTTCGTAGTTCGTGAATTGCTGCCCCCGAGCGTCACGGGCACCGTGCTCGAATGGGAACTGAGCGCAAGCGCGCTACCGCAGTGGCTGCGCCCCACGGTGATCGCGCACTCGCAAGTGGGCTATCACCCCCGACAGAAGAAGGTCGCGGTTCTCGAGCGTGATCCGCGGAACCGGCAGCCTGCGGCAGTTCGCGTGCTACGTGTCACCAGCGACGGGTCGATGCGCGAAGTGCAGGCCGGAGCAGCGACCCGCTGGGGAGAGTACTTGCGCTACGAGTACTTCACGTTCGACTTCAGCAGCGTGCGCGAACCGGGTGTCTACGTGCTCGAGTCTGAAGGACAGCGTACGCGCGCCTTCCGTATCGACGAGGGAATATTGAGCGATGCCTGGCATGCGACGAACGACGTGTACTTTCCTGTGCAAATGGACCACATGTTCGTCAATGAGGCGTATCGCGTGTGGCATGGCGCCTCCCATCTGGATGACGCACGACAGGCGCCGCCGAATCACGAGCACTTCGACCTGTACGCCATGGGCTCCGAGACGGATTCGCCTTTCGCCGCAGGCGAGCACATTCCGGGGCTGAACGTCGGCGGGTGGTTCGACGCCGGCGATTACGATCTGCGCACTCAGACGCACTATCACACCGTGTTGGCACTGGTCGACGTGTGGGAGCGATTCCGGCCAACACGTGACGAAACCACCATCGACCAGCGCAGTCGTCGCGTCGAAATCCATCGCCCCGACGGCATGCCGGACCTGCTGCAGCAGATCGAGCACGGCACGTTGCTGCTGATTGCTCAGCAGCGTGTGTTCGGTCACGCGATTCCGGGCATCGTCGAACCGGATCTCGGCCAGTACACGCATCTCGGCGACGCCGTTTCCAAAACGGACGGTCGCATCTACGACCCGGCCGATCCGAACTCGCCCGCCGACGACCGCTGGGCGTTCACGACGGCAACCACAGCCTTGAACTATGGGTCAGCGGCCGCGTTGGCCGCCGCGAGCCGGGCGCTGCGTGGCTACAACGATTCCTTGGCGGAGGAATGTCTGCAGACGGCGCTGCGTGTCTGGAAATTCGAGAAGGGGCGCAAGCCCAATCTCTACAGGTATGGAAACACGACTGGAGGCGATCCGGCAGACGAAGAGCTGCGCGCCGCGATCGAGTTGCTGATCACCACCAAGGAGGCACAGTACGCGAAGCGAGTGCACGAGCTCTTCCCGGTGATCGATGGGAAGTTCGGCATGCACGCTGCCGATGCGATCCGCGCGATGCCGTACATGGACACCGGGTTTCGTTCAAAAGTGCGGGCGCGCGCGCTCAGATCCCGCGACGAGCTCGCCAAGGAGCTGACCGAGAATCCGTTCGGTGTTCCGATCACGCGCGGCGGCTGGGCCGGCAACGGCACGGTGATCGGCTTCGCGGTCACGATGTACTACCTGCATCAAGCGTTCCCGGACGTCTTTCCGCCCGACCATACGCTGCGCGCTCTGGACTATTTGTACGGCACGCATCCGGACTCGGACATCTCGTTCGTCTCGGCCGTCGGCGCGCACTCGAAGCGCGTCGCATACGGCAGCAATCGCGCTGACTTCTCGTTCATCGCCGGCGGGATCGTGCCCGGCGTGCTGGTCCTCAAGCCCGACTATCCGGAGAACAAAGAGGACTGGCCGTTCTTCTGGGGGGAAAACGAGTACGTGATCAACCTCGGCGCGAGTTACATCTTTCTCGTGCACGCGGCGAATGAGTTGGCGACGCAGACACCGCCAACAAAGTGAGGACCTCCATGCATTCGATGTCATCACGCGCCGGTGTGCTCGTCTTGTGTCTCAGCGTCGCCATATCCACGGCCGCATCGGCGCAGCATGATCAGCAACTGGACATCCGGGTGCGCGCCGACGAAAAGGCGGCGGCACTCGTGGCACAACTGACGTTCGATGAAAAGGTCGAGCAGCTGCTGAATGTCGCACCGGCAATCCCGCGCTTGGGAATCCCCGCGTACAACTGGTGGACCGAATCGCTGCATGGCGCGCTCGGTCCAGTGCCGACAACCAACTTTCCCGAGCCGATCGGACTGGCTGCGTCATTCGATCAATCGCTGTTGCACGACGTCGCCACCGCGATAAGCGTCGAAGTACGTGCACTGCATGCATTGGGCCGCAAGACCGGGCGGCTGGGCCGCATCGGGACTGGGCTCGATACGTGGTCGCCCAACATCAACATCTTTCGCGATCCGCGCTGGGGACGCGGGCAGGAAACGTACGGCGAGGATCCGTTTCTCACCGCGCGCCTGGGGGTTGCCTACGTGCGCGGCATGCAGGGCTCGGACCCGGACAGGCCGGATGTCATCGCATCGCCAAAGCACTTTGCCGTACACAGCGGCCCGGAGTCGACGCGTCACGAAGCGAACGTGTTCGTCTCGCCTCATGATCTCGAAGATACTTACCTGCCGGCATTCCGCGCGGCCATCGTCGAAGGCCGTGCCGGCTCCATCATGTGTGCCTACAACCGGATCAATGGTCAGCCGGCGTGCGCCAGCGATTTGCTGCTGAAGGAGCGGTTGCGCGCCGACTGGAGCTTCCAGGGCTACGTGGTTTCGGATTGCGATGCCGTCAAGGACATCAGCGATCACCACAAATATGCATCGGACCCGGCAGCGGCAGTGGCGGCGGCGCTCAAGGCCGGCGTCGATAGCGAGTGTCACACCGCGACGCTGTTCGATATCGCTGCACTGAGCGATCGTTACCGGCAAGCTTACGAGCGCGGGCTCATCGGCATTCAGGACATCGACCAGGCATTGGTTCGCCTGTTCTCGGCCCGTTATCGCAACGGCGACCTGGCGGGGCTCAGCGGCAGGCCCGCGATCGACACCCCGGTATCCCCAACCACGACGCTGCAGAGAGATGCGCTGGCGCTCAAGAGTGCCGAGAAGAGCCTGGTGTTGCTGAAGAACGATGGTGTGTTGCCGTTGAAGGCAATCAAACACATCGTCGTGATCGGACCGCATGCCGATGCGACACGCGTACTGCGCGGTAACTACTCATCGCCACTGTCGAGTCCGCCAATCTCTTTGGCCGAAGGTCTGCGCCGTGCGCTGCCCGATGTTGAAGTGACGCTGGTTCCGTGGTCGCCTTCGATCACCGATGGGGATCCGCTGCCGACGGCAGTGCTACGCACGCCGGACGGCAAGCCGGGGCTGCGCGCCGAGTACTACAACGCCGATGCCAATTCCTTGCCACCGCAGCGTTATCCGTCGATGGTCGAGTACGGCAAGCGTGCATCGGAGGTGACCTTCAACACCAAGCCAACCGTGACGCGCGTCGAGCCCGGTATCGCGATGCGCGGGAACGAGTTCGCGCAACTGTCGGACTACTATCGAGTCGTCTGGAGCGGATTCCTCGTGCCCGAGGCGTCAGGCACCTATCGCATGGGTTTGAGCGGGCCGAATGCCGAAGTCATGCTGGACGGCAATCTGGTGGCGCGACACAAGAATCAACCTTGGGGGACTCGTTCGGACATGGTCACGCTGAAGCTGGAGAAGGGACATCGCTATCCGCTTCGTGTGACGACCGAAGCATTGCTGCTGGCAGGGGTGGAGGTGCTGTGGAAGCGCGTGTCCACTCAGGCGGAGAGAGATCTGGCAGCGGCGGCAGCGCAGGCTGATGTTGTCGTTGCGGCGGTAGGGCTCACTTCCGATCTCGAAGGCGAGGAGATGAAAGTCGAGCTCGACGGATTCTCCGGCGGCGACAAGACCTCGATCGATTTGCCTGCGGATCAACGCAAACTCCTCGAACAAGCGCACGCGAGCGGCAAGCCGCTCATCGTCGTACTGATGAATGGCAGCACGCTGGACCTGTCGTGGGCCACGGAGCACGCGGCTGCGATCATCGAGGCGTGGTATCCCGGGCAGGCCGGCGGGCTTGCCATTGGGAATGCGATCGCCGGTAAGACCAACCCCGCGGGACGATTGCCGCTCACGTTTTATCGGAGCGTTGCCGATCTGCCGTCATTCCATGACTACGATATGAAGGGCCGCACGTATCGCTACTTCGATGGCACGCCCGTTTATCCCTTCGGTTACGGTCTGAGTTACTCCACGTTCCAGTACGAGCCGCTCCAGATCGAAGCAGTCGATGCTGCTGCTCCCGAGCATGGACTGCGTGTCACGACCGTCGTTCGCAACACGAGCGACCGCACGGGTGAGGAAGTTGCACAGCTCTATCTCGCGCCGCCGCCCTTCGATGGCGCGCCGCGTCTGGCATTGCGCGGATTTCAGCGGGTGGAGCTGCAGCGAGGCGAGCGCCGTACGATTTCATTCGAACTATCGCCACGCGATCTGAGTTTTGTAACGCGCGACGGTGTGCGGCAGGTCTTTGCCGGTGAGCATCGCGTCTCGGTCGGTTCGGGCCAGCCGGGCACAAATGTGCCGGCGCAGTCGCGTACGTTCAGCATCATGCGGCAGGTAGCAATTCCGAGATGAGAAGCTGTGAGCGTGGTCAGCGCGTGACGCTATCCTCAGCGCTTCGCCTTCGACCGCGCCTTCCCTTCACGCCTCTCATTCAACCGCTCAACCATCTGACGAAGCAGCTCTGCCACTTCCGCTTGCGTACCCGCCCGCACGCCCTCAATCGTGTTCTCGCCCTGCGAGATCACATAGCTGTGCCACACACCCGTTGCGCCACTGGGCGCCGAGGCCTTCGTAATCGAATCGAGCTTGAACGGCAGTTCCACGGTGGTCTCCGCGACGAATTTCGTCATATCAAATTGCCGCGACCGGCGGCGTCGGTGGAGCAAACCGTTGCCGCTGAATCTCCAGCACTTGCTCCATCGCGAGCTCTGTCTTCTCCGCAATCACACGCAACAGCTTGTGCGTCGGAGATCGCGGCAATGCGAGCTGGTGCAATTTCTCCCACAGGCGAATCCGTTCCTCGGCACTGCTGAAGGGCGACGTCTGCAAGGCGATCTGCTTCTGACGCTCCGCCATCTGCTCCTGCTGATCGCGCTCGAGCTGCGAGCGACGGTCTGCAATTGCGTCAGCATCGTTCACTGGGTAAGGGTAGCCGTAAGGTCTGTTCTCGATCATCGCCTTCTCATTGCAAATCCCGCACGGATCGCGAACGACCCGTGCGGAAGGTTTGATTGCTTAGAAGCGACGCGGGCCGCCGCCACCATTGCGGGGCTTGTCCTGCGCCTCGTTGACCTTCAGGGGCCGACCGCCCATGTCCTGGCCATTGAGGTTCTGGATCGCGCGCGCTGCATCCGCACGCGGCATCTCCACGAAACCGAAGCCGCGGGGCTGTCCGGTATCCCGATCGTTGATCAGGGCGACGGACTCGACCGTGCCGTGCTGTGAAAACAGCGCGCGGACCGCTTCTTCGTTGGCGGTAAAGGGCAGGTTGCCCACATAGATCTTGCTCATTTGATTAGTACACTCACTTGAAAAATGACGCGGGCGAGCTGAATGCCAGCCTGGACGCGTGCGGAAACAGACAGCTTTTTGACGAGCTGTCGCCGAGGTCGAAACGATTCGGTTTAGTTGAATTGGCCGGTTGATGCCGAACGGCGGTGGCCAACAGATAAAAGGAAGGTCGCGAGCCGGGGCGCACTATACACGGAACACGGTGCGTTCGTTGAGGTATTTCGGGGCAAGCGCGAGAATGCCCACCCCATGAACGATTCCGGCGCTCCCTCGGCGCTTTCTCCTTTCCGCTATCCGGTCTTCCGCTCGATCTGGATCGCGAGCCTGCTGTCGAACTTCGGCAGCCTGATCCAATCCGTCGGCGCTTCCTGGATGATGCTCTCGATCGCGCCATCGCCCGACATGGTCGCGCTCGTGCAAGCCTCGGTCTCCCTTCCCATCATGCTGCTCTCGCTCGTCGCCGGCGCGATGGCGGACAACATGGATCGTCGACGCGTCATGGTCTTCGCGCAGATAGTCATGCTCTCTGTCTCCCTCACGCTTTCGATCTGCACATGGTTGGGACTGGTCGGTCCGTGGACTCTTCTCCTCTTCACGTTCGCGATCGGCTGCGGCGCGGCGTTCTTCGCGCCGGCGTGGCAGGCATCGGTCGGCGACATGGTGCCGCGAGTGGAAGTGCCTGGCGCCGTCGCGCTGAACAGCATGGGCTTCAACATCGCGCGCAGCGTCGGGCCGGCGATCGGCGGCGCGATCGTCGCCGCGGCCGGAGCTGCGGCTGCATTCGGAGTCAACGCCGCGAGCTACATCGCGCTGCTCTTCGTACTCGCGCGGTGGAAACGTCCGCCGCGCACCAGCGCGCTGCCCAACGAGACACTCGGCATCGCGATGGCGGCGGGTCTTCGCTACGTCGCGATGTCGCCGCACATTCGCACGGTTCTGCTTCGCGCTGCCGTCTTCGGTCTCGGTGCGAGCTCGATCCTGGCGCTGCTCCCTGTCGTCGCGAAGCATCTCGTCTCGGGTGGACCCCTTACCTACGGCCTCCTGCTCGGCGCGTTCGGAGTGGGGGCCGTGACCGGCGCGCTCGGCGCCGCGCGATTGCGCGATCTGTTGTCGACTGAAGCCATCGTGCGATGGGCCGGCTGCATCATGGCGCTCGCTGCTGCGTTGGTGGCGGTCAGCACATTCATGGTCGCGACGATGGCCGCGCTTCTGCTTGCGGGCGCGGGATGGGTGTTGAGCCTGTCGACGTTCAATGTCTCGGTGCAGCTGTCCGCCCCGCGATGGGTTGTCGCGCGCGCGTTGGCGCTGTATCAAATGGCTGCGTTCGGCGGATTGGCCGCTGGCAGTTGGCTGTGGGGCGAACTTGCTGCAGATCTAACAATTGAGGCGTCCCTGCTGATCTCCGCAGGTGTCGTGCTCATCGGCGTAGTCATCGGCCGCTGGGCTCCACTGTCTCAAGCCGGCGCGCTCAACCTCGATCCACTCCGTTCCCAACTATGGAACGCACCGTCCACTTCCGTCCCAGTCGACGAGCGCACCGGCCCCGTCGTGATCACCGTCGAATACCTCATCGACGAATCCGACGTCGATGAATTCCTCGGCGCAATGAACGAACGCCGTCGCATGCGCCGACGCGACGGCGCACGCAACTGGCGGCTGTTGCGCGACCTCTCCGATCCACGTCTCTGGATCGAACGCTACGAGACACCAACCTGGCTCGACTACATCCGCCTGAACAATCGCGCGACGCAGGACGACGCAGCAGTCCCAACCAGATTACGAGAACTTCATCGAGGCACCGAAGGTCCTCGCGTCCGACGCAGAATCGAGCGACAGACCACTTCGCCAGCAATTCCGCACGCTGACGACGACGCAACCACTGATCTCTGAGTCCGTCGTGCGCTGACACCTCGTGCATGTTCGCAATCGCGGCCCGCGATTGCCATCGCAGCATCACCTCATCGTCACACACCAGCGTGACGATTGCCGCCCCCTCACCCTCACAGTCGGAGGTAGCGGCATGATGACTCGACTCAACGGACTTGAGCGTCGCACGACATTCGCGGCGCAAACCTGTGCAGTTGCATTGACCGTTTTCGCTGTCGGTGCTTCTGCGCATGACGGCGACGACAACCGCCACGGCAATCCAGATCGCCAGACAGTCTCCCCGATCAAGCACGTGATCGTCATCGTCGGCGAGAATCGTAGCTTCGATCATCTCTTCGCCACGTATCAGCCGAGGCACAAGCACGAGCGCGTGCTCAACCTGCTGTCGGAAGGCATCGTTAACAGCGACGGCACGCCCGGCCGCAACTTCGCGCAAGCCCAGCAGTACCAACTCACCTCAGCTCCGAACGGCGGCAAGTTCTTCGTCAGCGCCGATCAAAGCGAGAAGCAACTCTATCCGGTGCTCCCACCGCCTGACATCGGCGGCGTGCCCAAAGTCTCGCCGCTCGCGTTCATCCTCACGATTCCCGGCGGCGATCCCGGCTTGCGTGCAGAAGATCAATTCCTTTTCGGCACCGGCGGCACGGGCCTCGCTGTCACTCTCGGTCCCGACACACGCATCCCGAACGTGACTGCGCTGCCGCCGGGCCCTTTCCGCCTGACTTCCTCGACACTTCCTTACGACGCGTTCACTGCCGATACGATCCACCAGTTCTTCCAGATGTATCAGCAGGTGGATTGCGCAATCGATCGCGAACACGTCTCGCGTCACAACCCGACCGGCTGTCTGCACGACCTGCAATCCGCAGTGACAACGACCTTCGCGACACCGCCGGGCGCGACGCCGCATGACACAGGCCAGACGATGGCCATCTTCGACATGCAGCATGGCGACGCGCCGATCACCAAAGCACTGGCCGACGAATACACGATCAGCGACAACTACCATCAGCCCGTCATGGGCGGCACCGGGCCGGACAGCTTTGCGCTCGGCTTCGCCGATCAGGTGTTCTTCAGCGACGGGCAGGGCAATGCAGTGACTCCGCCCGCGGCTCGCATCTACAACCCCGATCCGCAGGCGGGCACGCTCAACACCTATACGACGCGCGCGCAATGGTTCAACTGTTCGGATCGCAACGCCCCTGGCATCGGCGCGATTCGCGATTACCTCGATGCGCTCCCGTACCACGCCTCGAGCAAATGCGAGCCCGGTCACTACTATCCGGCGGTGAACGTCAACCCGGCATTCACACCCGCCGGCGTGCCGACTGGCGTTCCCGACAACAATCATCCGACCAACAACATCATTCCGCCGACCACTCAGCGCAGCATCGGCGACGCGCTCAACGATCGCCACGTCTCGTGGAAGTACTACGGCGGCGGCTACAACGCATCCGTTGCGGGCAATCCGGTCAACGGCTACTGCACGATCTGCAATCCGTTCGAGCACCAGGCGAACTATCCTTCGCAGCGTGCCGATCACATGCGCGACGTGACGGATCTCTTCACTGATCTCTCCGCAGGGACGTTGCCGGCGGTGTCGTTCGTCAAGCCGGACGGTGCGATCGACGGTCACCCGGCTTCGTCGAAGTGGGGCATCTTCGAAGCGTTCGTCGATAACATCGTCGGCCTCGCACGAAGCAATCCGCAGCAGTGGGCCGAGACGGCCATCCTCATCACGGTCGATGAGGGCGGCGGCTACTACGACTCGGGCTTCATCCAGCCAGTCGACTTCTTCGGCACCGGTCCGCGCATCCCGATGATCGCGGTGTCGCCGTTCTCACGTGGCGGTCACGTCAGCCACGTGTACAACGAGCACGCGTCGGTAGTGAAGTTCATTGAGCGCAACTGGGAGCTGAATGGGACGCTTAGCTCGCGCAGCCGCGACAACCTGCCGAACCCGAAGACGCGCGGCGACGATCCGTACGTCCCGAGGAACATGCCGGCGATCGGTGATCTGTTCGATATGTTCGATTTCGGCAGGGATCACGACGACGATCACGATCACGGCTGATCGAGGAGGGCGCCGGCGGACTGTTCGCCGGCGCCCCTCTTCAAACACTCCGCCTGGTCGCGGACGCCGGAACCCCGCGAACGTCGGTTGAGTTCTTCTCGCCAGACACTGCAATCGCCTAGGACGAAGGGACACTTCGACGACGCCACGTTGCGCGAGCACGTCGTGCGGCCGCCGTC
>DATJIP010000216.1:0-5906 GCA_035493235.1 Steroidobacteraceae bacterium | reverse complement strand
CTGAGCAGTTCGGTCAACGCGCCGATCAACTCGTGGCTGCAATTCGTATGGTCGTTTGGCTGATTCATTTTCGATCCTGACGGTGACGGTTACGGTGAAGTTCGGGTTCCTTCGTATGCGTGGTTCAACGGTAGCAAACGGTTGTCCTGGCCGTCGCCGTCAGCCGAAGCGAGCGGCATATTTGCGAAGCCGCAGCGGCAACCTCGGCGCACGCTGCCGCTTGCGGGCCGCCACGTGCAGGCTGCTTCGCGTAGGCCCGCCGTGCTTCGCACCCGTCCCACGTCGCCGCACTGTCTGCGGCTATCGTGCAACGCAGCCCCGGACAAACGGACAGCGCGTTCGCGCGCCGGGTCAGCACGGGACGCCACACATGAGCGACGAAAAGACCGAAGCGCCCACCCCCAAGAAACTGCGGGAAGCCCGCAAGAAAGGCACAGTGGCGAAGAGTGCCGATCTGATTTCCGCAGCGCTGCTGCTGGCGATGATCGGCGTATTCGAGTTCGCCGGCCGCTGGCTGCTCGACTCGCTGCATCAGGCGATCCGTATTGCGCTCAACTTTTGCGCGTCCGATATGTCGACCCAGGCGCTGTCTTCCGCGCTGCTGCACATGCTCGGCGCAGCGGCGATGGTGTGCGCGCCGATCGGCCTCGTCGGCCTGCTCGCCGCGACAGTCTCGACCGTCGGCCAGATCGGCATGCAGATCACGTTCGCTCCCGTGATGCCGAAATTGAGCGCGATGAGTCCGGGGGCCGGCATCAAGCGGATATTTTCGAAAAAATCGCTGATCGATCTCGTCAAGATGATCCTGAAGGCGATCGTGCTCGCCATCGTGCTCTGGCAGACCATCCGCTCGCTGTTTCCGCTGATCACCGGCGCGTTGTACGAGCCGCTGCCGCAACTGTCGAAAATTCTATGGAGCGCGATCGACCGGCTGCTGATCGTCGCATCGCTGATGTACCTGACCATCGGCGCGCTCGACTGGAAGATCCAGCACTGGCTGATGCTCAAATCGCAACGCATGTCGAAGGACGAAATCAAGCGCGAGCGCAAAAGCCAGGACGGCGATCCGAAGATAAAAAGCGAGCGTAAAAAGCGCGCGCGGGAACTGATCAAAGGCGATCCGCGCCCGGCTGCGGTCGCGCGCGCCAACGTGGTGGTGGTCAATCCGACGCATTACGCAGTGGCGCTGCGCTATGCGCCGCACGAGCATGCGCTGCCCGTGGTGCTGGCCAAAGGGGTGGACGCCGACGCGCTGGAGATTCGCCGTCTCGCCGCCGGGTACGGCGTTCCGATCGTCGCCAATCCCCCGGTGGCGCGCGCGCTGCATCTCGTGGAAGTCGATAGCAGCATCCCTGAAGATCTGTTCGAAGTCGTCGCCGCGATTCTGCGCTGGGTGCAATCGATCGGCGTCCCGCTGTCGTAACCCACTTGCCTGTCACCGGAGTTTCCTGGAGCACGTCATGCTTAAAACGTTCAAAATACCCGCCGGCGGTGAAGTGGGCATTGCGGTCCTGGTGATCGCGATCATCTCGCTGATGATCCTGCCGCTGCCGCCCGAGATGATCGACGTGCTGCTGTCGATCAACATTGCCATTAGCGTGACCTTGCTGATGGTCACGATGTATGTGCCGTCCATCACCGCGCTGTCGTCGTTCCCGTCGGTGCTGCTGTTCACGACCCTGTACCGGCTGTCGCTGAACATCGCATCGACCAAGTCGATCCTGCTGCATGCGGACGCCGGCAACATCATCGAAAGCTTCGGCGAACTGGTGGTGGGCGGCAACCTCGTGGTCGGCCTCGTGGTGTTCGTAATCATCTCGACGGTGCAGTTCATCGTGATCGCCAAGGGCTCCGAGCGGGTCGCCGAGGTCGGCGCGCGCTTCACGCTGGATGCGTTGCCCGGCAAGCAGATGAGCATCGACGCCGATTTGCGCGCCAACATCCTGACGCCGGAGGAAGCGCGCCGCAAACGCTCGCGCCTCGCTGTCGAAAGCCAGCTTTACGGCGGCATGGACGGCGCGATGAAGTTCGTCAAGGGCGATGCGGTCGCCGGGCTCATCATCACGCTCGTCAACATGGTGGCCGGGATTGCGGTGGGGATGGCCTACCACGGCATGACCGCAGCCGATGCCGCCAACCGCTTTTCGATCCTGTCGGTCGGCGACGCGATGGTCTCGCAGATTCCGTCGCTGCTGATTTCCGTCGCCGCCGGCGTGATGATCACGCGCGTTTCCGACGACTCCTCCAGCGCGGGCCGTTCGCTCGGCGATGAAATGATCCACCAGATCGGCAGCAATGCGCACGCGCTGTGGTTCTCGTCACTGCTGCTGCTCGGCTTTGCGGCCGTGCCCGGCTTTCCATGGCCGCTGTTCCTGCTGCTGTCCGGAATTCTCGGCTTTGCCGGTTATCGGCTGCATCGCAAAGCGGACCGCAAGGCGGAGGTCGGCGAGCAGGTGATGTCGCTGCAACGGGCGGGCGCCAAGGGCGACGCGCCCGGTATTCTCAAGCAGGCGCCGCAATTCACCAGCGCGCTCGGCGTGCGCCTTGCGGTCGATCTCGGCGCGCGCCTCGCCCCCTCGGTTCTCGACGACGCATTCGAAGCGCAACGCACGCGTTTGCAGGAAGAGATCGGGCTGCCGTTTCCGGGCATCACGATGTGGACCAGCGACACGCTGCCCGCAGGAACTTACGAAATCCTCGTGCAGGACGTGCCGTGCTCGCGCGCGCAGATTCCAGCCGGCAAGGTGATGCTGCCCCAGGCGGCCACCGACACGGCCCTCGCCGGACTCTGCGAAGCATTGGGACCCGCTGGCGGCCTGCCGGTCAGTCACTGGATCGCCGAGCGCCAGGCGCCGCCCAACACGACAGTGTGGCGCGCCGAGCAGGTCATCGCCAACGAAACGATCAGCGCATTGCGGCAGCGCTCGAAGCTGTTCGTCGGGATCCAGGAGACGCAATGGATACTCGACCAGCTCGGCGCGGACTATCCGGGCCTCGTCGCCGAAGTACAGAAGGCGCTGCCGCTGCAACGCATCGCGGACGTGCTGCGGCGCCTGCTGGAAGAGAACGTGCCGATCCGCAACGCGCGCAGCATCATGGAAAGCCTGGTGAGCTGGGGGCCGAAGGAAAAAGACATGCTGATGCTCGCCGAGTACGTGCGCGGCGACCTCTCGCGCTATATCGCCTACCGCGCGACCGGCGGCGCGCCGTCGCTCGAAGCGGTGCTGTTCGCGAACGACGTCGAGCAGCACATCCGTCAGTCGATCAAACAGACTCCCACCGGCAATTTCCTCGCGCTGCAACCCGACCAGATCCGCCAGATCTGCGACCGGATCCAGGCCTATACCGGCAAGAGGCAGCGCGACGGCGTCGCGCTCGTCACGTCGATGGATATTCGGCGCTATGTGCGACGCATGATCGAGGCGCAGATCGGCTGGCTGCCGGTGTACTCATACCAGGAACTGGGCGAGCACGTGGAATTGCGCCCGCTTGGTCGCGTGTCGCTCTAACGGGGCTGGGTCATGAGCAGCGCCAACGTGCATCCCCGCATCATTCCGGCCGAAACCGTCGGCCCGGATGAACCAACGCCGCGCCCTCCCGCGCGCCGCAGCGGCTTCGACTATGCCGCGTTGCTGCGCCAGGCACGCGTGCGCGCCGAGCGTGCGATGTTGCGCAACTCACGCGGCAACGCGGCACACTGCGCGACGGATTCGCCCGACGACGATGCGGCGCCTCCCGCTCCTCCAGAGTCAGCGGCACCGCTCGAACCGCACAGCGACGACGACGCAACCCGCGCCTCGATCGAAGACCGGGAACGCCGTCAGGAAGCCAATGCGGCGCCCTTCGTCGCCGCGTTGGCGCAGCAGCACGCGCGCATCGCGGGACTGATGCAGTTTCTCGCTGCCCGCGTGGCCGATTTTTGCAGCGACGAAGCGATTGTCGAGCACGGCAACTGGACGATTCGCATCAGGCTCGATCCGGCGTTGCTGCCTGAATGCTCGCTCGAACTGAACCTTTCGCGTTTCGATTTGATGCTTCGCTTCGATGCCGATCAGGAATCGACGAGAAAGCTAATCTGCCGACATGCAGACGTTCTGAGGCATCAGTTGATCGTGCTGTTGCAGCAAATGGAAACCTCTCGCGAAGTCTGCATCGAGGTGTCGTAGCGGGGAATCACGAGGACCCGAGCCGAACACGTTCGAACGTAGCTCAACAACAGAATAAGCGGGCTTCTATACAACATGGACCGGATAGCTCAAAACGCCAGCACCCAAGTCAGGCCGTTGGCCGAACAGGCCGACGCATTGCCCCGCCTCGACGCGGAAACCGCGCGTCTTACACGGCTCCTGTGCGACGCGCGGCTCGTGGCGCGGCTCGCCCAGATTGGCGTCACCGATTGGCGTGTCTCGCACGACACGAGGAGCATGGCGCACAGCGCGTGCTGGGTCGATCTGCAGTATGGCAACGCGCGCAGCAGCTTCGCGGTGGACCTCGCGGTCTACCCCGCACTCGCCTGCGCCGTGTCGGAATCCATCACCACGGATGAAGCCGATGCCGGCGCGTCGCTGCGCTGCGCCGTGGCCGCCCTGCTGCTGAAGCCGCTGCTCGCCGCGCTCGACAACCTCGGCGCGGCGGACGTCGACGTCTGCGGATTGCGGCGCTACGACCAGACCCAACCCGCGCTCGGCCTGAGCTTCTCGCACGGAGAACGGCTCGTCGAATGCCAGCTCGGCGCGTTCGACAGCGGCTGGAAAGCGCTGCTGGAACGGCACGTCAATCTGCATCGCGTGCCGTTTGCGAACCGTGTCAGCGAAATCAAGGTGCCGGGTTACTTCTGTGTCGGCGAAAAGACACTGAGGATCCAGGCGCTCAACGGACTGCGGCCCGGCGACGTGATTCTGCGGGCCGCCCCGGAAGATTGGCGCGCGCTGCTCGACGGCTCGGGCGCGCTCATCAGTACCCAGCTTGTCTGGGGCCCGCCGGGCGCCCGTCAACTCCTTACCGGAGCCACGCTCGAGGGCAGCCGGCTTGTCATCACTACGGAACCATCCATGACCTACAGCAACGAACGCACCGACGCCGCCCATATGGATGTCGACACCACGGCATCGCTCGACGACCTCGACCTGCCCGTCAAGTTCGAAATCGAAACCGTGTCCCTTCCACTCGTCCAGCTCTCCGCGTTGCGTGCGGGCTACGTGCTCGAATTGCCGGCCACGCTGCGCGATGCGCGAGTGCGGCTTGTTTCGTACGGGCAACTGATCGGTTATGGGGAACTCGTCACCGTCGGCGAGCAACTGGGCGTGCGCGTCGTTCAGATGTTCAACGGCCATGACCCAGTTTAGCGATTTCACGGGGCTGATGATCGCGGTCGTCGCGATCGGCCTCGTCCCTTTCGTCGCGATGGTGGTGACCTCGTACGCGAAGATCACCGTGGTTCTCGGCCTGCTGCGCAATGCGCTAGGCGTGCAGCAGGTGCCGTCGAACATGGTGCTCAACGGCATCGCCATTCTCGTTTCGATGTACGTGATGGCGCCGATCGGCATGAGCGCGATGCAGACGCTCGGCCACGAGCAGGTGTCCGGCGAACCGACGCAGGAAATGATTCAGGCCTTTGGCGCCGCGCGCGAGCCGTTCCGCAACTTTCTGAAGAAGCACGCGCACGAACGCGAAAAACTGTTCTTCCTGCGCTCGGCGCATGTGGTCTGGCCGGCCGAGATGGCCAACCAGCTTCACGAGGACGACCTGATCGTGCTGGCTCCCGCCTTCACGCTATCGGAGCTGAGCGACGCGTTCAAGATCGGCTTCCTGCTGTACATCGCGTTCATCGTGATCGACCTCGTGATCGCCAACGTATTGCTGGCGATGGGCCTGAACCAGATACAGCCCACCAACGTCGCGATTCC
>DATJIP010000215.1:0-8161 GCA_035493235.1 Steroidobacteraceae bacterium | reverse complement strand
TACCAACCATCCAGCGCCGCACAGCGCAGCAACACGCTTGAGTGCACTTTCCAGTCGCATGTTCATGGCGCTCCCCACAGATGCCGCAAGCAGTGCGGCGCCAACTGCAACCTAGCGCGCACTCAGCCATCAGCCATTCGTGGAAAGGCCTCGTTGCTTACGAGGACTACACGCAAGCTGAACGAGGACGTATGCGTGGATCAGCATCACCAGGAAAAGATGCGCTGCGGTCGAACGCCGCTTGGGCAAGCCGCTTTACACAATTTTGGACACAGCCTTCCGGCACGGACGGCTGTAGCATGGCGCCCGGCTTGCAACCTGAGGCGGAGGAGTCATGCAGCTCGTGCACCATCGCGGCATCGGCAAGAGCCTCTTGGTCGGTCTCCTCGGAGCCATCGCCGGCTACGTGACGCTCGCGTTGACCTCCACGCTCGTGCAAGAGGTCTGGCTCGGTGGCGTGAGCTACGTCGATTCTTCACGGCTGGTGTTGGTTCTCGCGGGTGTCTTCACGCCAGTGTGCGCGTTTGCAGGTGGGCTCGTGAGTGCGCTCGTCGCCGGCCGCTCGCGCTGGCTGGCCGCGGGCATTCTCTGCGGATTGATCAGCGTCGAGACGACGTACCTGTACACGACGCAGCGTGTCGATGGGCCGCTATGGTTCGAAGCCGGAGCGGCGGCAGCCTTGATCCTGGCCGTGTGTGCCGCTACCTGGCTGCACGGGCGTTACGCCAAGGGAAGGGCGACTCAGCCATCGATCGCCAACGAATAACTGGTGCTGCGTCCGCCGCCCGGATCCTTTCTCAGAGCGCCACGCTCGACCAGGTCGAGAATGTCTCGATAGGCCGTATCCTGCGAGCACTTGGTGAGCTTCGCCCATTTCGAGGTCGTGAGCTTGCCTTCGAACCCATCGAGCAACCGATTCACTACTTTGATCTGTCGCTCGTTCAGCGGCTCTTTGGCGAAACGTTCCCAGAAACGAGCCTTGTTCAACACGAAACCGAGTGTCTCCTGCGTACCTTCGATGGCGCGCAGCAGGCAACTCAGGAACCACTCCTGCCAGGCTGTAACGTCCAGGCTCCCCTTCTGGGTCTGCTCCAGCATCTGGTAGTAGTCATTGCGCTCGCGGCGTATTTGCGCGGACATGCTGTAGAAGCGCTGGCCTGTGCCTTCTGCGCGAGCGAGCGCCATATCGGCAATTGCGCGGGCGATCCTGCCGTTGCCGTCATCGAACGGATGGATCGTAACGAACCACAGGTGCGCGAGTCCGGCTACGAGCAGCCCATCCGTCTCGCCGGGCTTCGCAAACCATTTGAGAAACGCCTTCATTTCTTTGGACACCCGGTTCGCCGGCGGCGCCTGGTAGTGGACCTTCTGCCTGCCGACCGGACCAGAAACCACCTGCATGGGTCCGGTGCTGTCATCGCGCCAGTCACCGACGGTGATTGTTGTCAGCGAGCCGCGGCCGGTCGGGAACAGCGCGGCGTGCCAGCCGAACAACCGTTCTTGGGTCAACGCAGTTGTGTACTTTCCGGCCGCATCCACCATCAGCTCGACAACGCCGTCGACATTACGGTCGGAAGGCACGAGACCGCCGACATCGAGCCCGAGCTTTCTGGCGATAGAGGATCTGACCTGTTCGGTGTCCAGCTTCTCGCCTTCGATCTCGCTGGACTTGACTACGTCTTCCGTGAGAGTGCGCAGGTGAGCTTCGCTGCGCAGGCGAAAGCCCAGACCTTCCATCTTGCCGAGCAGCCGCCCCTGCTCACGGGAGGCGCGCGCAAGCAGTGGCGAGAGGCGACGCTCGTCCCACGTCATTGCCGGCCATTGAGATCGCTCCCAGAGATACATGCCCAATCTCCGCATACGGTGCGGAGATAATCCCGGTTATTCTCCGCACGGTCAAGCGGAATCTCCGCTTGGCATGCGGAGTTTCACAAAATCTCCCGTCCCCCTGACCCGCTCCGAGCGTCGGAGCAGCGGTCCACGCGCAGCGTCGAGAGAGTCAACGAAAGCCTGCGTCTTGGGTTCGAGAACCGGAGCGAAGGAACGAGCGCTCATGACTGTGCTCCCATGATTCGCCACGTCCTGAGAGTCAGCTGTTCTTGCTACACGGCTCTCACGGATGGCGCTGCGCACCAAAGGTGCTCGATAGCCCATGATGCCAGCCGAGCACGAATGCTGCGCCAAGTGCCGAGGCCAAATCGATCAGCGCGCGGATTGCAGCACTAAGTGCAAATCGTGCATGCGCCGCGCCGATTCCGGCTGGAAGACGGTGGATATTGTCCGGAGAGATGAAGACGTAGCGGTAGTAGATGCTGAAGATGAGCGATGCGCCCAACGCGGTCAGGAACAGCCAGAGTGCCAGCCTCATGTGTCGCGTCCACAGCAAACCCACGGCGAGAAGTGGCACGAGAATGAAAACGAGATAGGTGAAGAAGCTCTGCTCAGGGGATAGTGCGGCAGCGAGTTCCCGGCGCAGCTCTCCATGCCAGATGGTCACAATCAGATGGGCTGCTGCCAGCGCGGTCAGTGCAAGCCTCGTTGCAGCAAATTTCATCGCGGACCCCGAGACACCAGTGGCGACATTCACTCTGCAATTCCGATTATGCAAGGTGAATTCATTGCCCGGGGGCTGACTTCCAGATCCTCGTTGACGGCCAGCCGGTGTCTTCTCGGGGTTGGCTGATCGACAACCTGACCAAGGCCTGCTGCAGCGAGGCTCGTGCAGAGGCTCTCGCGGCAGCCGGTGGCAATCGGCAAGCCATGCTGGGATGCCGTGCTATGGCGACAGGTCGATCTCGCTCGGCAGAGCGGCAGAATACAAATGCGCGCTTGTTATTGTTCGGTTTTCGACGAGTGCTGGACTGCGAATTCGCACAAGTTCCCGCAACAGCCAGTGCGAAGTTGCAGCTGATGCCTGCACGTATAGAACCGAAGGCAGGACGAACGCTACTCACGCCGTGACGCAAATACCACGCTGGAGCCTACGATGAAAATCAGAGCAGTCCTTGCGCTTGCCAGCTTGCTGACGGCCGGAGCCGCAGTAGCAGGCGGATTTAGTTTCGATGTGTTGTTCAAGTTCGATCGCGGCACGGGCGTACAGCCGTTTCGCAGTCAGGCCGGAGCACCGGTGCTCAACACTGTTGCGGGTGTCGCTCCCGGTGGCGCACCTTGGTTGATCAGCTCATTCGATGCAGTCATCAGGAAGAATGGTGACATTCGCGCTCGTGGTGAAGGCGTCCTGCTGGCTGGTGCCGACGCCATCGGCACTCGCGCTGGTCCGCGGCAGATGGTGTTGTCGCTGTTCTGTCGCAATGCTCCAGTGCCGCCGGCTGTTTCGGGGGCGCTCATCACGACGCCGTTCAATTCCGAGCTTGTGAACCTGGACGAAAACGGCGACTTCGAGGTTCGCGGCAAGCTGACCGACGCGACCGGAGCGACACCCCCTCTGAACTGCGGCGACACCATCGACAACCGGCCAGTGCTGCTGATCCGCACCGTGACGCCCGCCACCGCCACTACGCCAGCCACACCGAGCGTGTGGTTTGCCGCTGGCCTGCTCTCCGACCGTCATGACCGTGACCACGACTGACAGTTGCCGAGCAGATTAGAACGAAGCGCCGACTGCACGGATGCCATCGGCGCTTTCATCTCGCGAAGCCGAACTCTGATCGTCAGCGTGCCGAACTCGCGGCTGCCCGCGTGGAATGAAAGAACCGTATGCGCCACTTCCGCTCGCCGTATTCGAGAACCGCCGACTCGAGCCAGCTCATCTCCTGACGACCTGCGGCGTTGTCGATCGAACCCTTGTTGACGTACGTCACCCAGGCGAGATTGCAGGCAATGTGCACGTTCGGCTCGGTGACGCTCCACTCGAATCGCATACCCGTCGCATGCGCCTTTCTGAGGAGATCCAGCAGAGAGGGGCCAGTGAACCGCATGCCGTTGTCGTAGGCATAGAAGTCGGCTGTGGCGATCTGCTGGAAGCCGCTCGAATCGTCCGTGCGAAATGCGGTGAACATCTGCTCGACGGCCAGCAGGACGTCATGCTCGGCGGTTGCGCCCGGAGCGCAGGCCAGCTCGGGGCTTGCTGCGTTGGCCAGTTGCGCGAAAGCGAGCGCGCACACGAAGCACGAACCGACAGCAGATACTTGCGACGTTGTCATGGCGCAAGTGTACCGAACGCTTCCGGAATGTGAGCGCCCAAACTTCAGAGTCTCATATGCAGAACCGCAGACTAGCTACGCGAGCCGGACCTCGCGAAGTCGGCAAGTTCGCCCGAGAGATGTTCGAACAACATACACCAAGGGAACGCAAGATCTCCCGTCCCCCTGTGCTGGACTACTTCATCCGTGGAGGTGCAAGCCGCCCCGCGTTATCGCGCTGCAGGGACTCGATGGCGCGAACGATAGCCTCGCGACGAGATATCCCGGGCTGGCGAGACCTTTCCAACGCTATCAGGCGTTTCGCTTGCTCTCTGTCGCCCAGGCACAGATGAAGCAGTACCTGTTTCGGAGAGTTGCGCTCAGAGCTGCGCCTGTCCTTGAGCCATAGTCGAGCGAAGTACGCAACGAAAATGATGATTGCGGCGACTCTAATGATGTTGTCTGAAGTGCTTGTCGGCACGAAGGCACCTAACGTCCGGGGTCAGCGGCAGCGCGCTGACCTCACTTCACAACCTTCAAGCGGCTATGAGCACGACGCGATTTCATCTTGGCCGGCACCTTGACGAACGTGAGCCAGTAGATTCCCCCAAGAGCGATTGGCCCACCCACGAACCAACCAATCGCTTGAGCCTTCTCAGGATAATTCTTCTTGCTGTACCAGCCGTGCTTGCAGGACGCGGCAACGCACGACTCGCGAACTCTCTCGTTGAAATAGCCGACACCGGCCAAGTAGATCGCAGCCGCCAGCACCAGGAATGCTGCTCGCGCGAAGCTCATCGTGAACCCAGTACCTGACGCCGCCGCTGTGGCCCGAGCAACGGCGTTGCGCCGGTGCGAGTCGGAACCTGCGCCTTGTTAGCCATACACCCACCATATAGCCAGCAATCCCACGGGGATCACTAGCAGGCACGCCAAGACACCCAAGCAACCGGAACGCACGCCACGGCTGGAGGAACGACCCAATCCGCGCTGAGCTGGCTGCGAGTTAAGCCAAGCTGCATGACATGCGCCGCAGAAGAACTTTGTTTTTCCCTCCCGCCATGCATTGATGGTGCGCGCGGAATGTTGTGCCGTAGCCGAACAGCGTGCGCACTTGAACGATTTCTGTTTCGGTACCCTTCGATTTCTGAGGAGCCGCATCACCACCGCGGCAACGACCACTACCGCAAAGACAACTGCCGGGGTCATCTCTCGCCTACCCGCGGCACAACAGCCACCCAAGTCCACCAGCAACGATAAGCATCAGTCCGGCGCTGATCCCCAGCAGGACGATCAGCACCGCGATCTCGGCCGCTGCTTCCAAACCGAGCTTGTCTCTCAGAGCAAATGTCTCACGACGAGTTACCTGCGCGGCAAACGCACCCAAGACGAAGAAGCCGGCCAGAGCGATGCTCATAGCTAGAGGGAGCCAGAGCGAAAGCTGCATCATCTCCTCTGCCCGATGCGTGATGAAGTAGGAGACGATCGCGCCGGTTATCGCGTAGTAAAGCCCATTGATCTTGAGTACCAGCTCAAGATATCCCCGGTAGGTTTCGATGTTGAGCTGGTACTGACGCCAGTAGATTTCCTGTTGGTTCATAACTTTCCTTGTCTTCTAGCGATTGAGCTGGGTATTCACAGATCTTCGCGCGTGCCGAACGCTACTGACTCCACCGGATCTTTCCATGCAACGCCGCGGCCGCATTCTCGCAATGCTGCTCGAACCTCAGGTCGATCGCCGTCACCGCCGTTCCCGTGTACGTCACGCTATCGACGACGAACCATCCGCTCACAGCGCCGCAGCCACGACCGGCGCCGCCCCAATCGAGCATGCCCTTGGCGATATTCGTCCTCGTGACATTGCCGTAGTAACCCACTTGCAACTGCGTCAGCGGAAACATTGGGACGAAGCGGCCGCCCCACGGCACGACCTGGCCCTGCGGCACAGCCTGGACACTGAACTGGTTTCCCGAAGTGCTCGTCTGAATGGTCGCGTTGCCCGGAGTGAAGAGATGCGTCTGACCCTGACCGACGAAGTCGCCCGCTTCGCTTTGCAAATAGACATAGTTGCCGTTGGCCGGCGTCGCGCCCGGCGGCGGCGTCCAGAGATTCGCCGGCGGCGGAACTTGCGGCGGCAAAGGCTGGCGGGTGTCGGCAGCCGACCAGCGGACCAGCCCGCGTAAAGCTTCAGGGCCGCCGTCGCAGTGTTGCTCGAAGCGCAGCTCGATCGAATCGAGCGAGTTGCCGGCATACGTGACGCTGTCGATGACGAACCAGCCTGTCATATCGCAGGCGCGACCTTCACCGCTCCAGCGGAGTCCTCCGATCGCGGGATTGATGATCAAGCCCACCAGATTGCCGTAGTAACCCGGCCGCAGATCCGACAACGAGCTCATCGCCTGGAACGAGCCCGTCCATTGCTCATCGCCTCTCACCGCGATGTCGAATCGATTGCCGACCGGCGTGCTGCCGATATCGCCGACCTGGATGACGCTGTCGAGCGGCGTGTAGGTTTTGGTCTTGCCGTTGAAGATGAAGTCGCCGCGGTCGCTCTGCAGATACACCACATTGCCCGTCGCGGGCACCGACCCTGGCGGCGGCGCCCAGAGTCCGGCCGGCGGCGGCACCTGAGGTCCGGGCGGTTGCGTCGGATCGTCGGAGCGCCAGTGAATCTGGCCACGCAGCGCCGGAATCACCTTTTCGCAGTGCTGTTCGAAGCGCGCGTCGAGCGCGGTCACGTCATCACCTGAGTACGTGATGGTGTCGATCACGAACCAGCCGCTGATTCCGTTACATGCACCGATGGCCATCATCCCTCGCGCTGGATTGCCGAACGGCCAGACCTGCACCTCCGGGTAGTAGCCGGGCTCGAGCCGCGTCAACGGCACCATTGCCTTGAACGTAATCGCGTGGGATCCATAGCCGATCGCGCTGAAGACGGGCTCGCCAGTGGATTGCTTGTTCAAGGCCAGAATCGCATTGGCCTGAGTGAAAGTGTCCGTGCGACCCGCGCCGACGTAGTCACCAGGGTCGCTTACGACGTAGAAGTAGTTCCCACTGGCCGGAGTGCTGCCGGGCGCGGGGCGCCACAAACCCGTCGGCGGCGGGTTGATCGGGCCGGGCGGACGCGTCGCGTCGTTCGCATTCCAGTGCAGCTGGCCGCGCAGCGCCGGCAGGACACCATTGCAGTGCTGCTCGAAGCGTATGTCGAGAGACGCAAGCTGTCCCGCCGCCGCATACGCGACGTTATCGACCTTGAACCAATCGGTGTGTGGGCCGCAGACGCGGCTATCGCTGCCGAGGTAGAAGCCACCGGTCGCCGGGTCATGCAGTGGCGCGCCGAGCTGGTCGGTGTACGTGCCAGTCTGTACTTGCGCCATTCCTGCGGGCATGTAGAAAAAGCCGCGCCAGTCCTCATCGCTCAATACCTTCAGCGAGAGCACGCCGCTGTCTGGGAAGAGCTCGAACACGGCATTCTCGTTCGAGTACGAATAGCTGCCCCCCTGCCCGACGTAGTCGCCGCTGTCGCTGTGCACGACCATGAACGAAGGCGAATCCGGCGATACCGGGATGCGCGCTGCGGCCGAGGCGGTGGCGGTATTGTTCGCGACATTCGCATCGCCCAGCGAAGTGATGCGCAGCGTGTCGTTCACGGAGACAGTGGCCTGCATCGAAAGCTGCGCAGTCACCGAGAACATCAGCGAGCCTCCGCTCGGCAGCGACGGGATCGTCATCGTCGAGCCCAGCGTTGCAGGGCACGTCGCGCCGCCGCTTGCATCGCAGGTCATGGCTGTCATGCTCTGGCCACTGGTCAAGAAATTTTCCAGCCCGACATTGCGCGCAGCGTCGGGGCCGGCATTCGCGACTAACAGCGAGTACGCGATATTGCTGCCGCCGAAGACCTCGGCCGCGTTCGTCGAGCCGATCACGCTCACGTCTGCCGAGTAGACCGTCAGGTTGAGCTGCGCACTGTTGTTGGACTTCACCGCATCGTTCGTGGCCGAAACCGTGGCAGTGCT
>DATJIP010000214.1:0-60747 GCA_035493235.1 Steroidobacteraceae bacterium | reverse complement strand
GTGGGCTTATAGGCTCGGCGACACGCCACGGCTCGCGGCCCTGCGCGAGACTTCGATCGTGTTCGCGACCCTGCTTGCCATCTTCGTGCTGAAGGAGCGGGTGACTGCCGCTCGCGGTGCAGGCATCGCCATCATCGCGGTCGGCGCAGCCGTGCTGCTAATGTCGAAATAAGTCTAAATGGCTATGATGCGCTCCCGCTATGAGCGCCCGCCGCATCATCCGACTGCTCGCTTTGCCGCTGTTGCTGCTGGCCGGCGTGGCGCTTGCGCATACCGTTGCAGAGGGCGACCAGGACTTCGTGCGCAATAGCGCCGGCGCGCAGATCGTGCCATTCATCTATCTCGGCGCGAAGCACATGGTCACCGGCTACGATCACCTGCTGTTTCTCGCCGGTGTGATCTTCTTTCTGTATCGACTGAAGGAAGTCGCGCTGTACGTGACGCTGTTCGCCATCGGGCACAGCTCCACCTTGCTGCTCGGCGTGCTCACCGGTCTGCACGTCAATCCATTTCTCATCGACGCGATCATCGGCTTGTCGGTTGTCTACAAGGCGCTCGACAACATGGACGCGTTCCGCACGCTGTTCGGCTGGCAGCCGAATCCGAAGCTCGCTGTGTTGCTGTTCGGCTTCTTCCACGGCTTCGGACTCGCGACGAAGCTGCAGGAGCTGAATCTGTCGCGCGATGGTCTGGTCCCGAACATGCTGGCCTTCAACGTCGGTGTCGAGATCGGTCAGCTGCTCGCGCTGAGCGCGATCCTGCTCGTGATGAACTACTGGCGTCGCACCGCGAGCTTCACGCGCCACGCCTACGGCGCCAATGTCGTGATACTCACTGCCGGCTTCGTGCTCACGGGTCTGCAGCTCACCGGATATCTAACGGGTCAATGAACGCACAACCACCGCAGGCATCGCGTCGCCGGCTGCTGATCAGCACTCTCGTTGCTGCGCTCGCGGCCGCGGCCATCCTGGTCGCGTTCGTGCTCCCCGCTGAGTACGCGATCGATCCGCTCGGCATCGGGCGGCTCGTCGGGCTCGACTCGCTCGGTACGAGCAAAGTCAGCAAGCCGATCACCGACGTGATGCACGCGCATCCACGCAAGTACTACAGCGGCAACATCACGATCGACGTCTCCGGGCGCGAAGAGCTCGAGTACAAGGCGACGCTCGCTGCGGGCGAGCCGATGCTGTACTCGTGGCGTGTGACCGGCGGACCCGTGTACTTCGAATTTCACGGTGAGCCCACCGAAGGCAAATGGCCCGCGGGCTACTACCGCAGCTACGAAATCCAGCAGCGCGCCAGCGAGTCGCATGGCTCGTTCATTGCACCATTCACCGGCCAGCACGGCTGGTACTGGCGTAACCTGAGCGACGAGCCCGCTATCATCACGTTGCAGGCGAGCGGCTATTACTCGCGGCTCGGCCGCATCGAAGCGAAGAAAGCAGCAGTCGAATAGGGGACCCAGCTATGAAAGCGAATGCAGTGAATGGATTGAAGGTGTGGTGCACGATCGCGCTGGCTGCAACTGTCGCAGCCTGCGGGTCGATGGAATCGACATCGATGAACAACAAATCGTCCGCGCCGGCGCCGAAGACGAGCGCGCATGGCGGCGATTTGGCAGCAGCGCTCGCCACTGCCGATCGGCCTGCAGAGGACAAGGCACGCGATGCGGATCGCAAGCCTGCCGAGTTGATGCAGTTCTTCGGCGTGAAGCCCGGCATGACGACCGTGGACATCATCGCGCTCGGCGGCTACGTCACCGAAGTGCTGTCGGTGGCGGTCGGTCCGAACGGCAAGGTGTACGCGCAGAATCCGCCGATCGCCCTGCAGCTGCGCGACGGCATGTATGCGAAGGCGATCACCGAGCGCCTCGCCAACAATCGCCTCAAGAACGTCGTGCGTGTCGACGCCGATCTGCCCGCCACGGCGCAGATTCCGCCCGGCAGTGTCGACGTCGCGATCACGGCGATGAACTATCACGACGTGCGCAACCAGAATCCCGCCAACGGCCCGGGTTTCTTGAAGGCGGTCTACATGATGTTGAAGCCGGGCGGCGTGTTTGGCGTGACCGATCACGTCGGCAACGACGGCGCGGACAACGCGGCTCTGCATCGCATTCCCAAGCATTTCCTGCTCGAGGACGCGAAGGCGGCCGGCTTCACCATCGACGGCGAGAGCGACATGCTTGCGCATGCCGCAGACGATCACACCAAGGTGGTGTTCGATCCGACGCTGCGTGGCAAGACCGATCAGTTCGTCGTCCGCCTGCGCAAGCCGAAGTGATAAGGGTGCGCATCGTATTGGCCGCGCTGGCAGCGACTGCCAGCGCGTCGGCACAGGTACAGATCGGTGTCGACAACCCGCTGCGCACTGGCGAGAACCAGCAGGCGGCGGTGCATGTCAACGACGCGATCTATCTCGCGTACGGGTTCGGCAATACCTTCCTCGTCACGACTTCCGCCGGCAACGTGGTCATCGACACGTCGTCGATCGTGCGTGCGCCGAAGGCCAAGGAGCTGCTCCAGCGCGAGAACGCCGGCCCGATCAAGTACATCGTGCTGACTCACGCTCACGGCGATCACGCCGGCGGCGTGCCGTTGTGGAAGGCGGCTGACACGCAAGTGATCGTGCAGAAGGAGCACTACGAGTTCGTCAATTACCAGACGCGGCTCGCGGGATTCTTCGCCGAGCGCAACGCTGCGCAGTTCAACTTCCAACGGCCGCAGACCGGTGCCTGGGCCGGTAACTACGGCGCGAAGATCGACGCGACCGTGCAGTTCGACGACCACTACGAGTTCACGCTCGGCGACACCAGGTTCGAGCTCATGAGCACGCCGGGCGAGACGCCCGATCACCTCACGGTGTGGATCCCGAAGTACAAGGCGGCGTTCGTCGGCGACAACTACTACGAGTCGTTCCCGAACATGTACACGTTGCGCGGCACCAAGCCGCGCTGGGCGCTCGACTACATCGCGTCGCTCAACAAAGTGCTCGCGCTGAAGCCGGAGCTGCTGCTGCCGAGCCACGGCGAGCCGGTTCGCGGCAACGTGGAGATCACGCGACGGCTGACGCAGTACCGCGATGCCATCGGGTACGTGCACGACGCGGTCGTGCGCGGCATGAACGATGGCAAGGACGTGTTCACGCTGATGCACGAGATCAAGCTGCCACCGGAGCTGGTGGTGGGCGAGGGCTACGGCAACCTCATCTGGTCGATCCGCGGCATCTACGAAGGCTACGCCGGCTGGTTCGATATGAAACCGGCGACGATGTACGACGTGCCGATGGACGCCGTGTTTCCGGATCTGGCGAAGCTCGCGGGCGGCGCTGGCCCGGTGGTCAAGCTGGCGTCGGAGTACGTCGAGAAAGGTGGTTACGTGGAAGCATTGCAGCTGACGGACGTCGCGCTGGCGAGCGATCCGGGTTTCCGGCCGGCGCTGGAGACGCGGTTGAAGGCGCTGGAGAGCCTGCGGGAGAAGTCGAAGAACAGCAACGAGCGCGGCTGGCTCGACTATCACATCCGGGTAGTGAAGAAGAAGTTGTCAGGCTAAAGCTGCTGCGCAGGGATGCGCGAATGGCGCGGGCGCAGGATGCGCTGGAGCGGCCTGACCCACACTCGGGCTGTGGGTCAGGCCTTCAGTCTGCCACTCGCGGCTCGATGGGCACGAGTGCCGACACGGTGAGCTGCGGCTTGCCGATGTTGCCGAACTCCGAGCAGCGCACCTGGTCGTTCACGATCTGCACGGCCATCCGGGGCAGGATGTGCTGACGCAGCTGGAGCACCAGCTCGCAGTCGCCCGGCGACAACCTCATCTCGCGGCTGCGCGCAAACGAGATCGTTTTCCACACTGCCGGGAATCGCGGCAAGTCCTCGGCGCTCGCCAGGCGCTCGCCGCGCACCCGCGCGACCAGCTCGTCATGAGTATCGAAGGTCGTGAGCTGCTCCACGTTCTCCGGCGTCGCCTCGACCGGCGAAGTCAACGCGATCTGGAAGCGTGCGATCGCCGATTCGTCGTCGCAGGAGTAAGTGCGCAGCTCGATGCCGCCGCGCGCACCGACGGTCGTCAGGATCTTCTGCAGCTTCTGCTGCAGGCTGCGGCACGAGTAGAGCGTGCTGTAACCGCGGTACACGAAGTTCATCCGCTGCGGCTTCCACACCGCCTGGACCACGGCGTCGTCGGCAGACGACTGGGCATTGGCGACGCCAGCCGCCAGCACCAGGACTGTTGCGCGAGCGAAGTCGAGCCACCTGCCGTTGCGTTTCATCTTGCCCATGTGCGCCTCCCTCGGTTCCGGTGCGAGCCCGGGGGGCTCGATTGCAAAATCCGGTTCCGCTTCTCCCTCACACCGAATCTAGGCGGCAGGTTGCAGATCGCCCATAGATGATCGGTCAATTGCAGGCAGCCGCCGACGAGCGTTGCGTCGCGACCGTGCAGGTCCCGCTGCTATGATCGGAAATGCAGGGGGAGGACCGACATGCAGCAGCACAGACCAAAGGGCTTGTTGAACGGCTGGCCGTTCGTCGGCGTCGCTGCGCTCGCAATCCTTGCGTCGGTGGCGGCGGCGATTGCGATCACGCCCGAGTTGGGCGACGCAGCCGCCCGGGTCGTGCGCCTGACCGCACGCACTTCCGTGACGCTCTTTCTGGCCGCGTTCACGGCCGCCGCCCTGTTTCAGCTCTGGCCGAACGCGTGGACGCGCTGGCAACGGCAGAACCGCCGCTACCTGGGCGTCGCGTTCGCCTTCTCGCATGGCGTCCATCTCGCCGCGATTTTCTGGATGCAGCACATTCAGCCGGTCGAGTTCGCGCAACGAGTCAACGCGATCACCTGGCTCGGCGGCGGGCTCGCTTATGTCTTCATCGCTGCGATGACGGCCACCTCGTTCGATCGCACAGCCGCGATGATCGGACCGCGCGCCTGGAAGATCCTGCACACGGTCGGCTCCTATTACATCTGGCTGATCTTCGCGAACAGCTACATCGGACGCGCGCTCGCGATGCCCGAATACATTCCCGCAGCGGCGATCGTGCTGCTCGCGCTCGGCCTGCGCATTGCCGCGCGCCTGTCGCGGCCGCGGGCCGCACAACCGGCCATCGCCAACTGATCGATCGGTTTTTTTCTTAAGAGGATTTTCGAGGATGTGGACTTTCGTCAGGATCACCATTGCTGCCCTGCTCGTGTTGCAGGGTGCTGCTGCGTTCGCCGACTGCACGCGCCCGCGTCCGACGTTCTCGATTCCCGAAGGCGGTTCGGCGAGCGAGAAGGAGATGGCTGCGACCAACACCGCGCTGACCGAGTTTGGCGCCAAGGTGCGCGACTACCTGTACTGCCTGAACGGCGAGACCAGCCAGAAGTCCGTCGGTAAGGAACAGGCCGCGCGCGAAGAGCTCGCCAAGGCATACGTTTCCGCCTACAACGATGCAGCCAACGAGTTGCGAGGTCTCGCGACCTGCTACAACACGCAACGCGAGCTGTTCAAGAGCACCGGCGGCGGAACGAAGCCGAAGGCCGCCGATTGCTCGTCGTACATCACCGCGGCAGCCACCCAGGTCGCGGGCGGCGGCGGCAGCAGGCAGGTCACGACGGAGCTCACGATCGAAGCGTCCGGCAACACGACCGAGATTCCCGGCGGCGGCAGCTGGCTCTACTACCTCGCGCGGGACATCAAGCCGCGACGCTGCTCGGCGCAGCAAGCCACCGAGGAATGTCTGTATCGCGCGGTTCACGTGCGCAACGATTCCGACGAAACTCTCGAATGCAAAGGCGAGATCTCTTACGTCGGCACGGACACCAAGGGACGCAAGACTGCGAGCTCGCAGCTGCTCGTCACGGGCCGCGGCACGTACCTGCTGGTCGACGGTCTGGCGAAGCAGGGTATCGACGCCGAGACGTTCGACGCACAGTGCAAAGTGCGTCCGAAGCTGCCGCCACTCGAGACGCCCGCGAACTGCAAGTACGAAGTGGTGAAGCCGGTCAGCATCGCCGACTACTACCCCGAAGCCGCCCAGGATGCAGGCGAAGAGGGACCGGTCGTCGTCGAGTTCTCGCTCTCCGGTAAAGCGGCCAAGCCGACCGACATTCGCGCGGTCTCGAGCAGCATGTATCCGCACCTCGACGAGGCCGCGGTCAAAGCGGTCGGCGACATGGTGATGAGCAGCAGCTGCGGCAAAGCGCGTTATCGCTTGAAATTGAGCTTCCAGCTGCAGCAGTGAACCCATTGCGCACCGTCGCCGTCACGCGCTACGTCACGCCGCTCCGCGAGGGCGGCTCGGTGCCCGCGATTGTTGAGGCGGACGACGATGGCATGTACGTGCTGAAGTTTCGCGGCGCCGGGCAGGGACCGAAGGCGTTGATCGCCGAGCTGCTCGCCGGCGAGATCGGTCGCGCCGCCGACTTGCCGGTGCCGGAGATCGTGCTCATTCAGCTCGATCCGGACCTGGCGCGCACCGAGCCCGATCCCGAGATCCAGGACCTGATCCGCGCCAGCGGCGGCCTCAACGTTGCACTCGACTATCTGCCCGGCGCCATCACCTTCGATCCGGTGACGCATCGGCCGGCTGCGGCGCTAGCCTCGGCGATCGTCTGGTTCGATGCATTCGTCACCAACGTCGATCGCACCGCGCGCAACACCAACATGTTGATGTGGCATCGCCAGCTGCACCTGATCGATCACGGCGCCGCGCTGTACTTCCATCACTCCTGGGGCGATGACTATCTGGAGCGCGCTCGCGATCCGTTCCCGCGGATTCGCGATCACGTGCTGCTGTCGTTCGCAGGCGCGCTCCAGGAAGCGCACGAGAGCATGATCGAGCGCCTGACGCCGCAAATCATTCGCTCGCTGGTAGCGTTGATTCCCGACGAGCTCCTGGTCGCCGATCCAGACCCACCGTTCGCTTCACCCGGCGAATTTCGCAACGCGTACGAGCGCTACTTGCTGCGCCGGCTCGAGCCGCCGCACGATTTCCTGATGGAGGCCCAGCGTGCCCACGCACAGCTCGTATGACTACGCGATCGTGCGGGTCGTGCCGCGCGTCGAACGCGAGGAGTTCATCAATGCGGGTGTGATCCTGTCGTGCCCGGCGCAGGACTTCCTTGGCGCGCGCATCGAGCTCGACGAGCGTCGGCTGCTGGCGCTCGATGCCAACGTCGATCTGGAGACGGTGCGCGCCAACCTCGCGAGCATTCCGGTGGTGTGCGCGGGCGGCGCTGCGGCGGGGCCGATCGGCAAACTATCGCCGCGCGAGCGCTTTCACTGGCTGGTCGCGCCGCGCAGCACGATCATCCAGACTTCGCCGGTTCACTCCGGTCGCTGCCAGGATCCGGCTGCGGCGCTCGATCATCTCGTGCAGACGATGGTGAAGGCGCGACCGTAGCCCACGCTTTCGAGCGCTGCGCCCACTGCTTCAGGTACCCGCCGCGCTGCCGCTGACTCGGCGGCACGTCGCGATCGACCGGACCGCCGTTGGGATTCCACGGGTAGTAGCCGCTGTCGCTGCGGACGCGACCGTACACGCGCTCGTCGTCCGGGCCGCCGATACCGCTGTAATCGTAGGGATTGTGCAGCAGCGCCTGGTCGTCGCGCGGCCGCTTCTCGCCGGCATGGCGCAGCGTTTGATTGCGCTGCGACCACTCTTCGTGCGCGCTGGGACGGAAGTCTCTGACGGTCATGCCATCCAAACGATTCGTGGGCTGTCGGGTTCCTTGCCTTGCCAGACCCTGTGTGACGCGCGTCACTCAGGGCGGCGGTTCAGTGTACGTCTTATGTCGCGGCCGTCATGGCCGACCGATACTGCTGCCATGACCAGCAAGCAGAAGATTTCCACGATGGCCGACAGCGGGCGCAAGTCCGGCCGGCCGGTATTCGACAACCAGGGCCGCGCCAGCTGGGAATGGCAGACGGCCACGGGCGTGTTCCAGACCGACGTGACCAACGAGCAGCTGCAGAGCCTCGAAGCCGCGGATCTCGCGGTGGTCGAGAGCGAGCCGGATACGACGTCGGGGCGCGTTTGGACGAACGTGGGGACGAAGATCACGCCGCGTACGGTCGTCGCACCGGCGCGGAACCCGACGGTGTTGAAGCGACTGCTCGGGAAGTTGTCGGGCTGAAGCCCGACCTACAGCGTACTCACTAGCGGCGTCTGACGATTCGGTGGCGCGCGGGATGATCGGCGACGATCACTCGCGCGTTCGTGCGTGCTTGCACGGAGTGGACAATGTTCGGGGGCACTACCGCCGCGGTGCCTGGACCTGCCGCCACCGTCTCGCCGTCGATCGTGATCTCCAGCGTCCCCTCGATGATGTGCCACACCTCTTCTTCGTCATGCGAATGCGCGTGGATCGACGCACCAGCGTCCACGTCGTAATACGCGAAGCTCATGGACTCGGCAGCGAAGTAGCGATCGTGCCAGCCTGGTAACGGCTCGCCGGTAGTCTGGCTGCGAACATCGATGAAAGGCATGGTCGAATCCCCGGCGCAGTGGCGCCGGCAGCCATGCTACGCCGCCTGGTCGATGCTATTGAAGGCTTCCGCGACTTCCTGCGGGCGGGTCGGGCGGACCAGGCGTGCAACCTCGCGGCCGTCCTTCAGAAACACCATCGTCGGCCACAGCTTGATGCCGAACGACCGGCCGAGCGGCTGGCCGCTGCCGTCTTCGACCTTGATGTGCTGCACGCTGGGGTGCGCAGCGAACGCCGGTTTCAGCAGCGACTGCGCGCGGATGCACCAGCCGCAAGAAACGCTGCCGAACTCCAGCAGCGCCGGTCCCTGCAGTGCGTCGATCTCCGCGCGGGTCGGCTCGGTCGCAGCGTAATCGTCGGTCATTGGCATGCCGTTCGTCCCTAGAAAAGCTTGAAGAGCGCCACGATCACGAGCACCGGCACTGCGATCACGAATGCCACGACGAGCGCGAGCAGCAGCGAAAAGCCGAACACGAGGAAGCGGCTGCTGCGTCGGCTGCCGATCGGATCGAGCTGATAGCGCGCGAGCAGCGCAAGGTTGCGGGTGTTCGACTTGAACGCCGCATCGAAGATGTCGCCTGCAAACGGAATCGCGCCGATCACCGTCTCGAGCGCGACGTTGCCGATCATGCGCAGCAGAATGCTGCGCGGCGCACCGAGGCTGCGTGCTTCGTTGATGATGAAAGCGGAGAACAGCGCGCCGATCGCATCGCCGAGACCGGGCACGAGCCCGATGAGCGGATCGAGCCCGATGCGATAGCCGCCCGGCAACGGAATCGAGTTGTCGAGCAGCCAGGCGAGCGAGCGCAGGCGGCGCATGCGCTCCGCAGTTTGCGGCGCGTCGGCAGCCGAAATGAGCGTCGCAGTTTTCATGTACTCTATGAGCGCATGAGCGCCACGCAGGTTCCTGCAGTCGAGGCCTTCTATCACGCGCTGACCGGCGCCTACGCCTATCTGGTTTACGACCCGCGCACGCGTCACGGCGTGGTGGTCGATCCCGTGCTGGACTTCGATCGCCGCTCCGGCGTGGTGACCGCCGTCGCCGCGGAGCAGATGCTGGCTCGCATTCGCGAGCTGCAACTGCAAGTGCAGTGGATCCTCGAAACGCACGCGCATGCCGATCATTTGTCCGCAGCAGCCTACATGAAGGACGCTCTGGGCTGCCAGGTCGCGACAGGTGCAGGCGTCTGCGACGTGCAGATCACTGCCGCACACGTGTTCGATCTGGAGCCGCAGTTCCCGACCGACGGCTCGCAGTTCGAGCGCCTGTGGAACGATGGCGATCGCTTTCGCATCGGCGAGATCGCGTGCTCCGTGATCGCGACGCCCGGTCACACGCCGGACTCGGTCACTTATCTGATCGGCGACTGCGCGTTCGTCGGCGACACGCTGTTCCTGCCGTATCTCGGCACGGCGCGCTGTGACTTCCCCGGCGCCAGCGCTGCCGACTTGTACGATTCGATTCGCAAGCTCTATCGATTGCCCGACGCGACGCGCGTGATGACAGGTCACGACTACCCGCAGCCGCCGAACGAGCCGGCGTATTGCGCGGACATCGGCAGCGAGAAGCAGTCGAACGTGCACTTGAGCGCCGCGACGACGCGCGAAGAATTCGTCGCATTCCGTCAGGAGCGCGATCGAACGTTGGCGTTGCCCGAGCTGTTCTTCTTCGCGTTGCAGGTGAACGTGCGCGCCGGGCGCTTTCCGGCCGAAGCGGCCAATGGCACGCGCCAGTTGCACGTGCCGATTCATCTGCCGCAGACCTGGAGCGGTTAATCTTTCGAGCGCCGGCCGCCGCCGCGTTCGCGCCGTTCTCTACCGTCGAACAAGCGTTGCGCCACGCCGAAATCGATCAGGCGTCGCGGCTCGGCGCGCCGGTCCCGATGCTTGATGTACTTGCACTGGCAGGTCTTGGCCAGGCTGCAACCTGCCAGCGGCAGCGGCGGCGCATCGCGAACCAGGAAACGATGGTCGCTGAACTTGCGGGCCATGTCGCAGCAGATCAGCCCGCGGTAGATCGAGATCGCCTGGAAAGGCCGCAACGGCCCGCTGACCGCGGGCGGTTCCTTGCGGCTGCTGAAGCCTGCCAGCAGTCCTTGCAGCAACGACCTCTTGGCTTGTTTTGGCATGTCCGGATCCCTTCAGCTCGCGTACATCATCGCGAAATGCGCGGCCGTCGGGATGTGCTGCACGTCACGCCATTACTTGCCGGAGGCCGTCCGGATGTAGCGGTCCACCTCGCCCGCGACCATGTCCAGCGGCGCCGTACCGGTTTTCAGCACGACGTTGTGGAAAGCCTGCGGCGTGAACTTCGGACCGAGCGTATTGCGCGCCTTGTCGCGCAACTCCAGCAGCTTGAGCTGCCCGATCATGTACGCGCACGCCTGCCCGGGATTCACGACGTAGCGCTCGACTTCGCTCGCTTCGATGCCGTAGTCGATCGCTTGCTGACGCGTCCAGTGCTTGGCATGCAAGCCCGTGTCCACGACCAGTCGGCGCGCGCGGAAGAGTTGTGCGTCGAGCATGCCGAGCAGACCTTCGGGATCGCCTTCGTACCAGCCGTTCTCGGCGACCAGCTTCTCGGCGTACAGCGCCCAGCCTTCGGACAGCGCGGAGATGCCGCCGAGCACGCGGGCCTGGCGGAAGCGCGGCAGGCTGGTGTTCTCCTGCTCGAGCGCGATCTGGAAATGATGACCCGGTACCGTCTCGTGATACACGAGTGAGCGCAGGCCGAACTTCGTCATGCGCTGATCGCGCAACGGGATCTGGAAGATCGCCGGGCGCGAGCCGTCGAGCGGCGCGCGATTGTAGTTGGCCGCGGCGCTCGCTTCGCGGAAGCGCGGGAACGGCTGCGCAATGACCTTCGTCTTCGGCTGCAGATCGAACAGCGACTGGCTGCGCTTGAGTGCGTCCTCGATGAACGCGTTGGTGTCTTTCATGATCGCCGCGCGGCTCGCGTCGGACGCGGGATCCGGATAACGCAGATCGTTGCGCAGCTTCTCGATGCGCTCGCGTACCGGGCCCTCGGTGCGGCCGAGCTGCTTGAGGATCGTGTCCATCTGTCCTTCGATGCTCGCGACCTGCTTCAAGCCGATCTGATGGATCTCCTCCGGCGTCAGCGTCGTGGTCGTGAAGCGGCTGAGGAAGAACTTGTACGCGGCGTCGCCGCCCTTGAAGCGCCACAGGCCGGCATCGTCAGTCGCCTTCGGCTGGAGCGATTCGAGCAGCTTGATCGCGCGATCCCACGCCGGATACACCTGCGCACCGACGAGCTTGGTCGCCTCGGCCTGCAGCTTCGTGCGCTGCTCGGGAGCCATGCCTTCGATCGCGCCCATCTTCTGCGCCAGTACCGTGACGAGCGGGTTCTGGTCCGGCGCGACGTCACGGAACGTGCGCATGGATGCGAGGGTGGTCTTGATGATGAACGCGGGGGGAATCAGTCCTTTGGTGGCCACCCGCTGCGCCTCGACCAGCGATTCGTCCATGCGCTGCGCGACCTGCGCCAGGCGCTTGACGTAATTTGACGCATCTTTTTCCGTGGCGACCGGATGGCGCAGCGTCAGCGTCTCCACCAGCTCCACGTTTGCGCCGCCGAACTGCTCCAGCGGGAAGCGGTAATCGGAGTACTCGTCGCCGCGCACGACCGAGTCCAGCATCCAGTGCATCAATTGCGCGGAGAGCCGCTGCGACTCGGTCAGCTTGGCGGTGTCAAATTTGGCGAGCTCGTTCAAGCCGCGCTTTGCCAGCGCGACGCGCTCCAGCTCGAAGGCGCGCGTATTCGGCGTCAGCTGCTGCTCCAGCCGATCCTGCTCGGCGCCGCTGAAATAGCGCGTGGCGGTGGCGAGGTCGGGATCGCGCCGGACCCAGTCTGCGGTGAACGTGTCGAAGAACTGTTCGATGTTGGAGCTGCCCTGTGCCTGCGCGAGCGCGGGTAACGCGAGCAGGCACAAACACAGCAGGGACCAGCGGCTCATCAGGTTCACTCGCATCGTCGTTCTCCCAAGCCTCTTGTGTCGAGCGCGCGAGTGTGCGGAAAGCTCGTGTATTCAGCAACCCGGGACTATCATGCTGCCTCGACCCCGCGAGCGCCTCGTCATGCAGATGCTCCGCTACAGACCAGCAGCACCGCTGTCGGCGTTCATCGACCAGTTCTGGTACGCACGCGGCTGCGACCCGGATCGCAAGCGGCAGAGCGCGTTACCGACCGGTAGTGTCGACCTTACATTCAATCTTGCCGCCGACGATCTGCGGGTGTTCGAGAACGCCACGGACCGCGTCGGGATGGTCTTCGACGGCGCCGTCGTGCATGGCGCGCAATCGAAATATTTCGTGCTCGATGCGCGCCGCGACGTGCACGTTATCGGCGTGCATTTTCGTTCCGGCGGCGGTGCGCCGCTGCTCGGCGTGAATGCGCAGGAGCTGACCGATCGTCACGTTGCGCTGTCCGATCTCTGGGGCGAGCGTGCGCACACGTTGCGCGCGCAGCTGCTCGAAGCGCCGACCCCTGCGGCGAAGTTTGCGTTGCTCGAACAGGAATTCCTGGAGCGCTTGCGTCCGCGGCCGCTCGTGCATCCCGCAATCAGCTTCGCCCTACGCGGTATGCAGACTGCGCCGACGGAAGTGCGCATCGCGGAGTTGCAGGTCGCGACGGGTTATAGCTCGCGTCGGTTCACGACACTCTTCACTGATGCGGTCGGACTCACTCCGAAGCTCTACAGCCGCATCAATCGCCTGCGCAGCGTCGTCGAACGCGTCGCGCGCGGTGGTGAGGTCGCGTGGGCCGACCTCGCGAGCGAGTACGGTTACTACGATCAGTCGCATCTGACGCGGGATTTCCGCGAGTTCAGCGGGGTCACGCCGGGCGAGTATCGGCCGGTCGCGCCGGGCACGGCGCTGCACATGGAGATCGACGGCGAGCGCGGCCGCTGAAGACAGCGAGTGCAGATTTTTCCAATACCTGCACACGCTTCATCAAGAAACTGGCGTCTCCCGAACTTGCAGTGGAGCAGCGAGTCATGAGCACTAACGATCGAACCTTCGCGGTGCACGAGGTCTATCCCTATCTGCGCGTCCGCGGCGCCGCGCAGGCACTGGACTTTTACAAGCGTGCATTCGGTGCCGAAGAACTGTTTCGGTTGACGGAGCCGAGCGGCCGCATCGGGCATGCCGAGATCAAGCTCGGCGGCGTGACGCTGATGCTGTCGGACGAGTATCCGGAGATGAACATCGTGGGACCGCAGGCCCTGGGTGGCACATCGTTCTCGATCCATCTGCACGTCGACAATGCCGACGCGTGGATCGAGCGGGCGGTCGCCGCCGGTGCGACGGTGCTGCGGCCGGCGACGGATGCCTTCTATGGCGAGCGCAGCGGCAGTGTGCGCGATCCCTTCGGCCACGAATGGCTGGTCGGGCACCAGGTGGAGGAGGTTTCGCCGCAGGAGATGCAACGCCGGTACACGGCTTTGTTCGCGAAATGAACTGTCACAGAGTGCAATCCCCGGCCGTCTAAGTCGTATGAGCGCAAACGTCCAAATCTTCGCGGGTCATCGCGACCGATTGTTCGGCATTGCTTACCGGATGCTGGGTAGCCGCGCAGACGCGGAGGACGTCATGCAGGACGCCTGGCTGCGCTGGCACGAGCAGGACGCGGCAGAGTTGCGCTCGACCGAGGCGTGGCTGACGACGATGGTCACGCGCCTCGCGATCGATCGACTGCGCGCTGCGAAGACTCAGCGGGCGACGTACTTCGGCCCGTGGCTACCCGAGCCGCTGGCTGAAGCGGAGGTGCCGACGCCGGAGTCGCACGCCGAGTTCGCCAGCGATCTTTCGCTCGCATTCATGCTGCTGCTCGAACGGCTCGGCGAGGAGGAGCGCGCGGCGTTCATCCTGCACGACGTCTTCGATTGCGACTACGACGACATCGCTGAGACGCTCGGCAAGACAACCCCGGCGTGCCGTCAGCTCGTGCATCGTGCACGTGAGCGTGTCGCGACCGAACGCCGGCGCTTCCGCGTCGACGAAGAAGCGCGCGTCAACATGCTGAACCGGTTCATCGCAGCGGCGCAGAGCGGTGACTTCAACTCGATCAAGAGCATGTTCGCCCCGGAAGCCAACATGACTTCCGATGGCGGTGGCAAGGCTGTCGCGGTGATCCGGCCGCTGCACGGCGCGGAGCGCATCGCGCGCTTGTGGTGGGCGATTTCGCGCCGTCGCGAAGCGCCGCACATCGAGCGTCGTCTCGTACGCGTCAACGGCGAGGTCGGCTTTGCGTTCTATTACAAAGGCCGCATGCACTCGGTCGCGACCGTCGACACCGACGGTCATCACATCTACGGCTACTACTCGATAGCGAATCCCGACAAGCTGCGCGAGTTCGCGCAACGTCAGGGACTGCAGGTCACACAGCCCGCCGCCCACGCGTCTTGAGGGTACATCTCGAGACATTGGCAACGCAGGGGTTGAACATGACAGTCCGCATTCCATTGGATCCCAAGAAGTTCAGTGACGTCCTGGGCGCGATGCTCGGGCTCAACAAGGCGATCGTCAGCCCGGGGCTCGACAAGAAGCTGCTGTATCTGGTCGAGCTGCGCGTATCGCAGATGAACGGCTGCGGCTTCTGCATCGACATGCACACGAAGGATGCGCGGCTCGATGGCGAGACCGAGCAGCGGCTATATCTGCTGAATGCGTGGCGTGAGGCGCCGATGTTTTCGGACCGCGAGCGCGCAGCGCTGGCGTGGGCCGAAGCAGTGACCACGCTCAAGGACGGCCAGGTGCCCGATGCTGTGTACCAGCAGGCGCGTGAGCACTTCGACGAGCATGAGCTGATGAAGCTGACGCTGCAGGTCGTGGCCATCAACGGCTGGAACCGCTTCTGCATCTCGTTCAACGCAACGCCGGGCACGTACGTGCCGGGCAGCCTGCGCAAGACGGGTGTGGCTCAGGCCACTGCAGCACACTGACCGCAATTGACTGATCGCATTTGAAGTCGGGCCCGGGCTCGTTTAACGTCCGGCCCCATGAAAACAATCCTGCGCACTGGGCTAGTGTTGGCGGCAGCCGCGCTCGTGATCGACGCGGCCGCCGCACCTGCTGGCAAGACGATGTCGGACGTTCTGGCCGCCGCCAAACCTTCCGACTGGCGCACGCTCGATCCTGAGAACACGCTGTACCTGGAGCTCGCGGGCGGGCGCGTCGTCATCGAGCTCGCGCCAGAGTTCGCGCCGCTACATGCCGCCAACGTCCGCACCCTGGTGCGCGGCAAGTACTTCGACGGCCTGTCGATCGTGCGCTCGCAGGACAACTTCGTCGTGCAATGGGCCGATCCCGCGGACAAGGATCACAAGAAGTCCGTGGGCAATGCCAAGAGCAAGCTGGCCCCCGAGTTCGAGCGTGCCGCTGCCGGGCTCAAGTTCGTGGCGCTGCCGGATCCGGACACGTACGCGGCGCAGACCGGATGGGTCTCCGGATTCCCCGCTGCGCGTGACAAGGCAGACGGCACTGCCTGGCTCGTGCACTGCTACAGCATGGTCGGTGCGGGTCGCGACAACGAGGTCGACAGCGGTCCTGGCGTCGAGATCTACGTGGTCTCGGGCCATGCGCCGCGTCAGCTCGATCGCAACGTCGCGCTGTTCGGCCGGGTCGTGTATGGGATGGAGCTGCTGGCCATCATGCCGCGCGGTCCCGCGCCGATGGGCTTCTATGACAAGGCGGAGCAGCGCGTGCCGATCCGCAACATGCGTGTTGCGGCAGATGTGCCCGCGGAGCAGCGCACGAACCTGCAGCTACTGCGCACCGACACGCAGACGTTCACGGATCTGATCGAGGCCCGTCGCAACCGGCAGGACGAGTGGTACAAGCACAAGGCCGGTCGCATCGACGTGTGCAACGTGCCGCTGGTGGTGCGGCCGACGCCGACGAAGTAGCTACGCTTTCGTCAGCTTGCGATCGTCCAGTTCCAGCGAGCGGCCGATGATCTCGTGCATGATCTCGTTGCTGCCCGCGAGGATGCGGCTGATGCGCGCGCCAGTGTACATGCGCGAGATCGGGTATTCGTCCATGTAACCGGCGCCGCCGTGCAATTGCACGCACTGGTCCACCACCCGGCCTTCCAACTCCGTCGTCAGTAGCTTCGCTTCGGCCGCGGTGACTGCGTCGAGCTGGCCGGCGTTGTGCTGGAGCACGCACTGATCGACGAAGCACTGCATCGCGTCGATCTGCGCACGCATGTCAGCCATCTTGAATCGCGACACCTGGAATGTGCCGATCGGCTGACCGAACGCCTTGCGCTCCTTCACGAATTGCAGCGTCGCATCGAACGCCACCTGACACAGCGTCATCGCGCCGCATGCAGTGATCAGGCGTTCCTCAGCGAGGAAGTGCGTAAGGAAATGAAAGCCTTTGCCGGGCTCGCCGAGCACGTTGGCCTTCGGCACCTTCACGTCGGAGAAGAACAGCTCGGAGGTGTCCTGCGCCTTCAGGCCCATCTTCTTCAGATTGCGGCCACGCTTGAATCCTTCCATGCCGCGCTCGACCAGGAACAGGCCGAGCCCATGGCGACGGTTCGGATCGGTGCGGGCGACGACGATGAACAGGTCGCCGATCTGCCCGTTCGAGATGTACGTCTTCGAGCCGTTCAGCAGCCAGTGATCGCCTTTGTCTTCCGCGCGCGTCTTGATGCCCGCGAGATCGCTGCCGGCGCCGGGCTCGGTCATCGCGATGCCGAGGATGGTTTCGCCGGAGGCGCAACGCGGCAGGATCCGCGTCTTCTGCTCCTCGGTGCCGAGCGCGCCGATGTACGGTGCGACCAGGCGCGAGTGCAGCGTCATGAAGAAGCCACCTTCGCCGTTGCGGCCGTTCTCCTCGATCAGGATCTGCTCGTAGCGAAAGTCGCGCTCGCCGGAGCCGCCGTACTTCGGGTCGGCCCACATGAGCAGATAACCCTGCTCGCCGGCCTTCTTGAAGGCCTCGCGGTCGACGCAGCCTTGTTCGCGCCAGCGCTCGCCGTGCGGACCGATTTCGCTCTGGAAAAAGCGGCGCGCCGATTCGCGAAAGAGATCGTGCTCGGGCTCGAAGATCGTGCGTTTCATCGGGGCGCCATGCGGATGGCGCCATCCAGTCGCACATCCTCACCGTTGAAGTAGCTGTTGCGACACATCTCGACCGCGAGCGACGCGTACTCCTCCGGCGCGCCGAAGCGCTTCGGAAACGGCACCGACGCTGCCAGCGCAGCCTTGACGTTCTCCGGCGCGCCCATCATCAGCGGCGTGTCGAAGATGCCGGGCAGGATGGTGTTGACGCGAATGCCGTCGCCCATCAGATCGCGCGCGATCGGCAACGTCATGCCGACGACGCCGGCCTTCGATGCGGAGTACGCAGCCTGACCCATCTGACCGTCCTCGGCCGCGACCGACGCGGTATTGATGATCACGCCGCGCTCGCCGAATGCATCGAGCGGCTCGACCGAGAGCATGCCTGCCGCCGACTTGGCGGCGCAGCGGAAGGTGCCGACGAGATTGATCTGGATGATGCGATTGAATGCGTCGATCGGAAAATGCTTGATCTCGCGCGTTTGCTTGTCGCGCGACGCTGTCTTGAACGCGTTGCCCGTGCCGGCGCAGTTCACGAGGATGCGCTCTTGTCCGAGCGCAGCACGCGACTTCGCAAAACCTGCATCGACATCCGCATCGGACGTCACGTCGACTTTGCAAAAGACGCCGCCGAGCGAGCTGGCGAGCGCTTCGCCCTTCTCGGCATTGAAATCGAAGATCGCAACCTTGACGCCGAACGCCGCGAGCGCGCGTGCCGTCGCGGCACCGAGCCCGGACGCGCCGCCCGTGATGACTGCGGTGATATTCGAATCCAGCTTCATGATTACAGTCTCTCGATGATCGTCACGTTGGACAGGCCGCCGCCTTCGCACATCGTCTGCAGGCCGTAGCGCTTGCCGCGCTTCTTGAGCGCGTGCACGAGCGTCGTCATCAGCTTCGTGCCCGAGGCGCCGAGCGGATGGCCGAGCGCAATCGCTCCGCCGTTCACGTTTAGCTTGTCCGGGTCCGCGTCGAGCTGCTTCAGCCAACCGACTGGCACCGAGGCGAACGCTTCGTTCACTTCAAACAGGTCGATGTCCTGCAGCTTCATGCCTGCCTTCTTCAGCGCCTGCGCGGTCGCGGGAATCGGCGCTTCCAGCATGATCACGGGGTCGTGGCCGATGACCGTCATGTGATGAATGCGCGCCACCGGCTGCACGCCGAGCGCCTTGAGTCCTTTGTCGTTCACGACCATGACGCCCGAGGCGCCGTCGGCGATCTGGCTCGACGTTGCCGCAGTGATGCGGCCGCCTTCCGCCAGCAGCTTCACGCCGCGAATCGCTTCGAGACTGGCATCGAAGCGAATGCCTTCGTCGATGCGATGGCTGTCTTTGCTGCCGTCCGGCAGCACGATGTCGATCGGCAGCACTTCGGCTTCGAACGCGCCGCTCTTGGTTGCGGCGATCGCGCGTTGATGGCTCATGAACGCGTACTCATCGAGCGAGTCCTTCGACAGATCGAACTTCTTCGCCATCATCTCGGCGCCCATGAACTGGCTGAACTGGATGTCGGGATAGCGCTCTTCCATCTTCGGGCTCTTCGGCGTGCCGAAGCCGTTCTTCGCCGGGAGCTGCGAGGACAGGCCCATCGGCACGCGGCTCATGCTTTCGACGCCCGCGGCGATCACTACATCCATCGCGCCGGACATCACCGCCTGCGCGGCGAAGTGCAGTGCCTGTTGCGACGAGCCGCATTGCCGATCGCAGCTCGTGCCCGGCACGCTTTCCGGAAGTTTTGAGGCGAGCACTGCGTTGCGCGCGACGTTGCCGGCTTGCTGACCGACCTGGCTGACGCAGCCCATGATCACGTCGTCGATCAAGGCCGGATCGGCCTTGGTGCGCGCCACCAGTTCATCGAGAACCTTGCCGGCCAGATCCGCCGGGTGCCATTCGGACAGCCGGCCCGCTTTGCGACCGGCGGCGGTGCGCACGGCCGCGACGATATAGGCAGCACTCATGAGAAATCCCCCTTGCAAGAGTGAGCGTCAATAGACACCATTGAGGTGAATTAATCAATCGGTTAACACAATAGTTGACCCAACGGTTGAGCCGAGGATCGAGCGTGCCGACTGCCACTCGCGAGAGCACGATTACGTCGCGTCCGAAGCGCCTGCGCAGACGTGCCGGGCGCATTGCACGCGCCGCGGTCGAGCCGGATTTCAGCGCGCGCGAGCGGCTGCTCGACACCGCCGGACGCCTGATGAGCGACCGTCATTCGATCGACGTTTCGCTGAGCGAAATCGCGGAGCACTCCGGCCTGAACTCCGCGCTGGTCAAGTACTACTTCGGCAACAAGAACGGCCTGCTGCTCGCGCTGGTGGAGCGCGAGGCGGTCGCAGCGTTGCAGGGCTTCAAGGAACTGCTGAGCCAGGACCTGCCGCCGACCGAGAAGCTGCGGCGACACATCGCCGGCATCATCGACAACTTCTTCCGCACGCCGTACCTCAATCGCCTGCTGCATTCGCTGCTCGACGATCGCCATTCGCGCAGCTCGCGACAGGTGAATCGCATTTTCGTGCAGCCGCTGATGGAGCTGCAGCGCGAGCTGCTTGCCGAGGGCATGCGCAGCGGTGAGTTCAAGCCAGTGGATCCGTTGCTGTTCTACGTGAGTGTGCTCGGCTCCTGCGATCATCTGTTCAACGCGCGCTATGCGGTGCGCTCGCTGGCGGGTGCCGATGGTATCGACGACGGAATCCGCGAGCGCTACATCGCACATGTTTGCGACGTATTCATTTACGGCCTGCGCAATCTCCCGGCAGCCACGCCGTCCCGAAGACGCGCAGTCAAAAGGAGTGGCCGATGACGACCGAGCTTCCCAAGACGCCGCCGCGCATGGCGGCCAGCCTGTGCGATCCGCTGACCTACGCCGAGGCGCACGGGTTGCACAACGACTTCACCTGGCTGCGCGCGAATCTGCCGCTGAGTCGTGCAGAGGTGAGCGGCTTCGATCCGTTCTGGGTCGTCACCAAGCACGCCGACATTGCCGAGATCAGCCGTCAGAACGCGCTGTTCCACAACGGCGATCGGCCGACCGTGCTCACGGACTGTGCGAGCGAAGCATTCGTGCGCAAGCTGACAGGCATGCCGCACCTGGTGCGCAGCCTCGTGCAGATGGATGCGCCGGACCATCCGAAGTATCGCGCGTTGACGCAGCAGTGGTTCACGAACCAGAGCATTCGCAAGCTCGAAGAGCGCATCCGCGCGATCGCCAAGGCGCAAGTCGCGTCGATGATCGAGCGCGGCGGCGAGTGCGACTTCGTGCGGGACGTCGCGGTCATGTATCCGCTGCACGTCATCATGGAAATCCTCGGCGTGCCGCGCGAAGACGAGCAACGCATGCTGATGCTGACGCAGCAGTTGTTCGGCAGTCAGGATCCGGAGCTCAATCGCTCGCGGCAGGTCATTCTCGACATGGCGGAGATGGTGAAGCAGCTGCAAGCGGTCGTAGCGGATTTCTCCGACTACTTCCGCAAGCTGACCGAATCGCGCCGCGCGCAGCCGTGCGACGATGTCGCGACCGTGATCGCGAATGCTCAGATCGATGGTCGGCCCATTTCCGATTGGGAGGCAATGGGCTACTACATCATCATCGCCGCGGCTGGCCACGACACGACCTCCTCATCCACGTGCGGTGCCATGTGGGCGCTGTGCGAGCAGCCGGGCGAGCTGGACAAGCTGCGCGCGAGTCCGGCGCTGATTCCCGGTCTCGTCGAAGAAGCCATCCGCTGGACCGTCCCCGTGCAGCACTTCATGCGCACGGCGATGGAGGACTACACGCTGCGGGGCGTGCCCATCGCCAAAGGCGACTGGCTGATGCTGTGTTATCTGTCCGGCAATCGCGACGAGGAAGTGTTCGAGGCGCCGTTCACCTTCCGCAGCGATCGCAGCCCGAACAAGCACATCTCGTTCGGCACCGGCGCGCACGCGTGTCTCGGCCAGCATCTGGCACGACTCGAGATGCGCATCCTGTTCGAGGAGCTGATTCCGAAGCTCAAGTCGGTCGAGCTGACCGGCGAGCCGCGCCGTTCGGCGTCGACGTTCGTGGGTGGGCCGAAGTCGCTGCCGATGAGGTACAAGCTGAACTGAGCCGAATTGCATGAGGCAGAACGCCGGTGACGCACCCTTATCTCCACGCGCAGACTCATCCCGACAAGCCGGCGATCGTGATCGCGGCGACCGGCGAGACCATCACGTATCGCCAGCTCGACGAGCGCTCGAATCAGGGCGCGCACCTGCTGCGCTCGCTGGGCCTGAAACGCGGCGACGTGATCGCGGTGTGCATGGAGAATCATCCGCGCTACCTGGAGATCTCCTGGGCGAACCAGCGCTCCGGTTCTTATCTCGTCTGCATTTCGTCGAAGGCTACGGCGGCCGAGGCGCAGTACATCATCGAGGACTGCGGCGCGAAGCTCTTCATCACGTCGCCGCACATGAACGAACTCGCGCAGCAGCTTGCGCAGCGCTTGCCGGGGCGGCTGCTCTACATGGTCGGCGATGCAGCGGAGCCGTATCGTTCGTGGGAGCGCGAGCGCGATCAGATGCCGACGACGCCGATCGCGGACCAGAGCGCCGGCGCTGACATGCTGTATTCGTCCGGTACGACGGGCCGTCCGAAGGGCATCAAGACAGCGTTGCCCGTCGACCCGATCGAGACGCCGAATCTCCTGGTGCAGCTCGCGAGCAAGCTCTATGCGCTGCGGCCCGATTCGATCTACCTCTCGCCCGCACCGCTTTATCACGCAGCGCCGCTGCGCTGGTGCATGACCGTCAACTTCGTTGGCGGCACCGTGATTCTGATGGATCGCTTCGATCCGGAACGCGCGCTCGCGCTGATCGAGCGTTACAAGGTCACGCACGCGCAGTGGGTGCCGACGCATTTCGTGCGCATGCTGCGGCTGCCAGGGGCAGTCCGTTCACGCTACGACGTGTCGTCGATGAAGGTCGCGTTGCATGCCGCCGCGCCATGCGCGATCCCGGTCAAGGAACAGATGATCGAATGGTGGGGACCGGTGGTGTACGAGTACTACGCGGGCACCGAAGGCAACGGCATGACGGCGATCACTGCCGCGGAGTGGGTGGAGCGCAAGGGCTCGGTCGGCCGTGCGATCGTCGGCGAGATTCGCATCTGCGACGAGCTGGGCGAGCCGGTGCCGCCGCTCACCGAAGGCACGATCTATTTCTCCGGCGGCCGCGACTTCGAGTATCACAACGCGCCGCAGAAGACGCGTGAGACGCGCAATCGCTACGGCTGGAGCACGCTCGGCGACGTCGGGTACGTCGATCGCGATGGCTATCTGTTCCTCACCGATCGCAAGGCATTCATGATCATCTCTGGCGGCGTGAACATCTATCCGCAGGAGATCGAGAACGTGCTGATCTCGCACCCGCGCGTGATGGACGTCGCCGTGTTCGGCGCGCCCGACGACGAGATGGGCGAGAAGGTCGTTGCGGTCGTGCAGCCCGTGGACTTCGCGACCGCTGGGCAGCCACTGGCGGACGAGCTGCTGGCGTTCACGCGCGAGAACCTGAGCCACGTGAAAGTGCCGCGCTTGATCGAATTCACGCCCGAGCTACCGCGACACGCCAACGGCAAACTCTACAAGCGTCTCCTCAGAGACGCGTATTGGCAGCGGTGATCATTCGGCGATTCGCGCGCCGTCGATTCTGAATCGCAGGTACGGCAACTGCGCTTGCGGGATGCTGCCGATTCCTGACCCCGCAGCGACTTGCTCACCCGGCTTCAACACGGCGGCGAGTCGCACCGGCGACCCTTGCTGCACGATGCGTCCACCTTGATCCACGAGCACCGGTGTGACCTGGAAATCTCTGAGCGGCACCGGCGCGCGATTCTGGACCACCACCAGCAGCCGCCCCTGGCTGTCGAACTGGCCCGCAGCAGCGACGTACTTGTCCGGGTTCTGCGGCAAATCCATGCGCACGAATTCGGCCGCGGCCATCTCCCCAATCCGACTCTGCGAGCCCGCCGCGGCCCGGTAGTACTCCATCGCCTTCGCTCGATCGCCGTGCTCACGCGCAATCGTGCCGAGGTAATACGCGGCCGGCGCCGTGGGCAGCAGCGCGGCGCTCTTCTTCAACCATTCCTCGGCCTTGGCGTGATTGCCGGCTTGAAACTCCGCCACGCCCGCGCCCAGATACGAGCCGAAGTAATCCGAGTTCAGATCGATCGCCTGCTGGTAGTACGGCAGCGCATCCTTGGGCTGCTTCTCTGCGAGCGAGATCTCGCCGAGCAATTCCTGGAATCGTCCTTCCTTCGGCAACAGGCGCGTTGCTTCCTGAGCAAGCGAGCGCGCAGTGGGGAAATCCTTCTTGCGTGCCGCCTTTAGCGCCTCGTCGTACTTCGCATACGCGGGCTCTATGGCGCGTAGCGACTTCATGCGCGCCGCGTATTTCTCTTCGCCGATGTCGCCGCCAGCTCCGAGCTCAGCCAACGTCTGCTTGTTCTGTTCGACACGCTCGGTCGAAGGCGGATGCGATGCGAACAAACCCTCCAGCCAGCTCTGCTTCTTCGCGCCTTCCTGCTGTGTGAGTCGCACGAAGGTCTCCTGCAGCGTCACCGCGCCCTGCGGGTCGTAGCCCGCGGCCTTCATGTACTTCATGCCGTACTTGTCGGCCTCTGACTCCTGATCGCGCCCGTATTTTTGCTGAACGAGTTGTGCGCCGACACCAGCGCCCTGAATGAGCAAGCCTGCGATATTCGTATCGACATTGCTGACCGCCGCACCGATCTGTGCAGCCGCCATGCCGGCTTGCAGCAGCGTGCCGCGCTCCTGCGCCTTCGCGCCATGACGTGCCGCGGCGTGCACGATCTCGTGGCCGAGCACCGCAGCCAGTTCCGCTTCGCTGTGCAGCTCGGTCAGCAGGCCGCGATTGACTGCGATCTTGCCGCCCGGCAACGCCCACGCGTTCGGCACGGAGTTGTTCAGCACCACGAATTCATAGGGCAGCTGGCGATCGGAGACCGCTGCGAGCTTCTTGCCGACTTCATTCACGTACGCGGTCGGCTCGGGCAACACGTCGAAGTCACCACCCTCGGCCTGGCGCATCGGCGAGTAATTCTGCTCGCCGAGCTTCACCTCCTGCGCCTCCGAGACGAACTGGATTTCCTGCTTGCCCGTGACCGGATTGACGCCGCACGCGCTGAGCGCGAGCAGGATCGGCAGGAATTTCACGGCACGCATGCTTGACTCCTCAACTGCACTTGAGGAACGAAGGCAGACTGCGCTTGTTCCGTACGAGAAAGTCCCGTCAGCGGTCCGGTGACCCGCGGGGCATCAGCTCGTAAGGATGCTTCCATCCCGGGAGCTGCGCAATGCGGCGAGTCCACGCCAGCAGGTTGGGGAAGGCGTTTCGGTCGATGCCAGTCTCTTCTTCGTAGTACTGATAGCCGGCGAGCGAGAAGTCGGCGATGGTCGGCTGCGCACCGAGCAGGAACGGTTGCTTCGCCAGGTGCTTGTCGACGATGCCGAAGGCGCCGAGCACGCGGCCGCGCAGGAATTCCAGCACCGCCGGATCGCCGTTCTTCACGATGCCTTTCAGGAAGCGCAGGGTCGCGTAGTAGCTGGTGAACTTGTGATTGTCGAACAGCATCCAGCGCAGGATCTCGAGTCGCTCGTGCTCATCGCGGCCGCCATAGCGCCCGACTTTGTCGGCCAGCCAGGTGAGGATCACGCCGCTCTGCGTCAGCCTGCGGCCCTGGTGCTCGAGTACCGGCACTTCGCCGAGCTCGTTCACCGACTCGCGATACGTATCGCCGCGCGTCTCGCCTGCGAAGTAGTCGACGAACGCCGGCTCCCAGTCGCAGCCGCAGACGTTCAGCATCAGGGCGACCTTGTAGCAGTTGCCGGATTCGCCCACGCAGTACAGTTTGTATTCGCTCATGGCGCGACTCTACGTGCGTGGCGCGGGGCCGTAAACGTGCCCGCGGTAACGTTGGATTTTTCTCGGCGGTCGTGAAGATAAGCTTCAGGATGTTCTACACTGACCGGCACATAACACCGCAAAGGGGACACACATGGCCGTGGATGACTTTGGCGTCAAGCGTCGCGGGCGCTTCGGCCGGTTCGTCGTGATCCTGCTAGCCCTGGTGCTGGTGATTGGCGCGTTGTGGACCTGGTTCTCGCTGTCCTGGGCGTATTCCGAGGGCGAGCGTGCCGGCATCCTGCAGAAGTTCTCGAAGAAGGGCTGGATCTGCAAGACGTACGAGGGCGAGCTCGCGTTGTACGTGGTCGGTGGCGTCGCGCCGCAGCTCTGGTACTTCAGCGCCCGCGACGACAAAGTCGCGGAGCAGCTTGCCGGTGCAGTCGGCAGCCAGGTGCGTATCCATTACACCGAGCATCGCGGTGTGCCCACTTCCTGCTTCGCCGAGACACCGAATTACGCCGAGAGCTTCACACGCGTACAGAAGTGAGCGTGCGGGGGAGATATTCATGACCACGATTCAAGACTTCGAAGCTCGCTCGCTCGCGGGCAAGCCCGTCGCGCTGCGCGACTACCAGGGCAAAGTCGTGCTGGTCGTCAACACGGCGAGCAAGTGCGGTTTCACGCCGCAATACCAGGGGCTCGAAGAGCTCTACAAGAAGTACCAGGACCGCGGCCTGGTCGTGCTCGGCTTTCCGTGCAATCAGTTCCTGTCGCAGGAGCCGGGTGGCTCGGACGAGATCGGTGCGTTCTGCGAGCGCAATTACGGCGTGAGCTTTCCGATGTTCGAGAAGATCGACGTAAACGGTCCGCAGACGCATCCGCTGTACCGCTGGCTCAAGCAGGTGCGGCGCGGCGTGCTGGGCACGCAGCGGATCAAATGGAACTTCACCAAGTTCCTGCTCGATCGCAAAGGCAATCCTGTCGGTCGTTATGCCCCACGCACGGAGCCGCAGGCTCTCACGAAGGATATCGAGGCGCTGTTGTGAAACGACGCGCGCTGCTCGCCTGCAGCGCCGTTCTCGCGTTGTCGATGGCGTCAGCGCACGCGGAAGAAAAGCCGTTGTGGGAGTTCGGCCTCGGCGTCGGCGCAATTGCCTTTCCCGACTATCGCGGCTCCGATCAGGGGCGCGTCTATCCCGTGCCGGTGCCGTACTTCGTCTATCGCGGTCCGATCCTCAAAGCGGATCGCGATGGACTGCGCGGCAAGCTGTTCAATCGCGAGTACGTGGAGCTGGATCTCAGCGTCGGCGCGACGATTCCGGTCAACAGCGAGGACAATGCCGCGCGGCGCGGGATGCCGGATCTGAAGCCGACGCTCGAGCTCGGGCCGTCGGTCGAGGTTCATCTGTGGCGTTCGGCAGACCGCGATGTGAAGTTCGATCTGGTGATGCCGCTGCGTGTGCCGATCACGCTTGAGAGCTCGCCGCAGTCGCTGCACTGGATCTTCGCGCCGCGACTCAATATCGACTTGGAAAACGTCGGCGGTCCCGACGGCTGGAACATCGGCGGCGGCATCGGGCCGGTGTTCGCGGCCGACAAGTTTCACGAGTACTTCTATTCAGTGCCGGCGCAGTTCGCGACGCCGGAGCGGCCCGAATATCGTGCCGATGGCGGCTACTCCGGCATGCATGTGCTGGCGGCCGTCTCGAAGCGATTTCCGAAGTACTGGTTCGGCGCGTTTCTGCGCTACGACTGGCTCGGCGGCGCCGAGTTCGCGAACAGTCCGCTCATGCGCCGCGAGAACTCGCTCGCCGGCGGCTTCGGCTTCGCGTGGATGATCAGCGAGTCGAAGCGCCGGGTCACGACCGACGATTAGTGTTTCTCTTGCGACTGCGAGTGCTGGCCGCCGGGCCGCGAGATGCCGCCAAGCGCTTCGCCGGCTTCGTCGCGCGCACTCTCATCGATCGCCAGATCGCCGAGCGACAGAATGCCGACCAGCCGCTTGTCGCGATTGAGCACGGGTAAGCGGCGCAGGCGCAGCTGGCCCATGTTCTGGGTCGCTTCGTCGACGGTCTGGTCTTCGTAGCAATACTTGATGTCGCGGCTCATCACGTCGCGGATCGCCGTGTCCGGCCCGCGGCCGGCGGCGACTGCACGCACTGCGATGTCGCGATCCGTGATCATGCCGACGAGGCGATCGTTCTCCTCGACCGGCAGCGCGCCGATGTCGAGCTTGGCCATCAGCTTCGCGGCCTCGCTGATCGGCTGATCCGGCTTGACCAGCTGCACGTCGCGCGTCATGGCTTCCCGGACTTTCATGGTCGTTCTCCGCAATTGAATTCCAGAGTAACTCAGCCGGCTCCGCGCAGTTCCGCCGCGCCGGCCACGGGTCGCAACGAGGCTGCCCCCGCCGTGATCAGATACACCAGCCAGCTCAGCCCGACGCCGAGGCTGACGAGAGGTCCGAACTTCGAGGGCGCTGCGATCGCAGCCACGGTGCTCAGGAGTGCCGCAGCACACAGCAGTGCCGCCAGGTAATTCCAGATGCGCGTCCCGGAAGATTTCACATAGATCGCGGCAGCGATCGCTCCGGCGACGCCGAGTCCGAGCCACTTGATACCAGTCGCCCATGGCAACAGGGTGAACCAGATCGAGGCCGGATCGAGCTGCGGCGTCAGGCTCATCAGGCACGTATTCTCCGCGTAGTCGCCGAGAGCCGCGATGACGGCGATGCGAAAGCCGAGCGTGCCGAGCGACGCATGGCGCACGCGCATGCCGAGAAAGAAGAACGCCATGAACGCGCCGTACACCGGGATGTATAAGAGCACGTCCACGAGATTGATCGCATCCATCCGCTCGACGATACCGGAGCGACACGGCTCGTTACCGAAGATCGCATCGAGGTCTGCCGGGCTGCGCGCGAGCTCGAACGCGATGATCGGCGCGTAGTTCTGTGGCAGATTGCCGCACGGCTGCACCGGCGGCTGCGTGGCGGAGAACAGTGTCACCGCGAGCACTAGCAGCCCGGCGGCGAAGCTGATGCGGAAGGCGGCTCTGGGATGCATGGGCGGTATTATCAATGAATATTCGAGCACCGGCACAGTCACGCGCGACGACGCGGCTCGAGCGGATCGCGCTACGGTGCTGTGACTGGTCGGAGCGCTGGGTTCCGGACGCTTATGTATTCGCGGCGCTCGCGGTCGTCATCGTCGCGGTCTTCGCCCTCGTGCTCGGAGCAACGCCGCTGCAGGCGGCGCAGGCGTTCGGCGACGGGTTCTGGACGCTCATCCCGTTCACGATGCAGATGAGCTTCATCATCATCGGCGGTTATGTCGTGGCCAGCTCGCCGCCGGTCGCCCGGCTCATCGAGCGGCTGGCCGCAGTGCCGACGACGGGACGGGGCGCCGTGTGCTGGATCGCGCTCGTCAGCATGCTGGTCTCGCTGATTCATTGGGGACTGAGCTCGATCCTCGGCAGCTTGCTGGCGCGCGCCCTCGGACGTCGGCAGGAGCTCGGCATGGACTACCGGGCAGCGGGCGCGGCGGCGTATCTGGGGATGGGATCGGTCTGGGCGATGGGACTGTCGTCGTCGGCCGCGCAACTGCAGGCGAATCCGGCGAGCATGCCGCCTTCGCTGCTGGCGATCACCGGCGTGATCCCGTTCGAGCAGACGATATTTCTGTGGCAGTCGTGGGCGCTGACCGCGATTCTCATCGTCGTTACGCTCGCAATTGCCTGGTTGACTGCGCCGCCCGCGTCGCAGGCGCGCAGTGCGCAGGACTATGGAGTCGTCGACGTCGTGCGTCCGCCCGCTGTCGTGCATGCCACGCGTCCCGGCGAGTGGCTCGAATATGCGCCGTGGCTCAACATCATCATCGCGGCGCTCGGCGGTGCCTGGCTCGTGCATGAGTTCTTGACCAAAGGCTCGAGTGCTGCGATTTCCAGTCTCAACACGTACAACTTCCTGTTCCTGATGTTGGGCCTGCTGCTGTGCTGGCGGCCGCGAACTTTTCTCGACGCGGTCGCGCGCGGCGTGCCGAGCGTCAGCGGTGTGCTCGTGCAGTTTCCGTTCTATGGCGGAATCGCAGCCATCATTACGGCGCCAACGGGCGATGGCGGGGCCAGCATCGCGCAGCATCTCGCAAGCCTGTTCACGCACGCCGCGACGCGCGAGACGTTCCCGATCGTGATGGGCGCTTACTCAGCGGTGCTCGGCTTCTTCGTGCCGTCGGGCGGCGGCAAGTGGATCATCGAGGCGCCGTACGTCATGCAGGCGGCGAACGAGCTGAAGGCGCATCTCGGCTGGGCGGTGCAGGTCTACAACGCGGCTGAGGCGCTGCCGAACCTGATCAACCCGTTCTGGATGTTGCCGCTGCTCGGCATCCTGGGACTGAAGGCGCGCGACGTGGCCGGATTCACCATCGTGCAGTTCGCGGTGCACTTGCCGCTGGTGTTGTTCCTGCTCTGGATCTTTGGCTTGACGCTGGACTACACGCCGCCGGTCATGCCACCAGCGCCTTGATCACCGCGTCGCGCTGCTCGCGGGTGACGCCGACTGTCTTCTCCAGGTACCGATCCAATCCGCCGAGCGCATCGATGCTTTCCAACGCGGCTTGCAGGAAGTCGGCGTGCGCCATGAACAGCACGCGTCGAATGTCATCGGGCATCGAGAGCAACGGGTGATGGATGTCGGTCAGGCCGAGCTGCGTATCGTGGCGATTGCGCAGGAACTGCTCGAAGTCGCCGGCGTCATTCGTGAGCAAGTAATCCTCGAGGGTCGTCTGCGGCGACACATCGATCGCTCGCAGCAGCACTGCGATGGCGACGCCAGTGCGATCCTTCCCGGCCGCACAATGCACGACCACGGGAACGGAGCCATTCGCGACGCAATCGAGCATGCCGCGAACTCGCGGCCCCATCCATTCCGGCAGCGCGCGATACAGATCGATCATCGCATCGAACATGCCCGCGGCCGTAGCCGGACGGCGCGCTGCGAACGAGCGGATCATCGGCGTGTTGATGCCGTCGTCCCAATGCAGATGCGCGGGGCGATTTGCGCCTGCCGGCCATGCGCTCGGCTCGCGTTCGCGTTCCTCGGCGCGGCGCAGATCGCAGATCGCGCGGACCTCGAGGCCGTGCAGCGTGCGGTGATCTTGATCTTTGAAATAGCTCAGCACGCCGGCGCGATAGACGCGCCCCCAACGTACGGCGCCGCCACTTTGGGTGGCATAGCCGCCGATGTCGCGAAAGTTACAGCCGTCGTGCAGTGAGATGAGTCGGGCAGAGGTGTTCGAAGTCATTCTTTAAAAGGATCGCCGGGCTGAACGCCGAGCGGTTCGAGCCGGCCCTCGGTGGTGAATTTCTGGTTGCCGATGTCCTTCGCCTGGTCGGGCGGGATCGGCGCGAAGATGCGCCAGGCCTGCGTCGGATGGAACAGTGCCCAGAACGGTGCAGCGATGCCCGGCCAGACGCGCGGTGTGAACGTCGGCGCCGGCACGCGCGCACCTTCGACTTCGATCTCCTCGATGTTGTCGGATTCCATCTTCGCGATCATCCGCTCGAGCTGGCGCGGCGTGTAGAGCTTGGTGATGTCCGGCGGCCGCAGATCGAGCGGTTTCGGCGGCGGCGTTGCGGCTGCCTTGTCATCCGCGCGAACTGCAGCGCAAGCCAGGCCAAGAGCGGCTGCCATGAGGACGGCGGTGGTTTTCATAAATGCCTCGCTCTGTCCACATGAGAGCGCGGCCGTGTACATTCGTTCACCGCATTTGCCGTAACAGGAAACTCATGACCCAGGCTTCGCAACCTCCGGCCGGCGCACTGACGGGCATCCGGGTGCTCGACATGAGCCGCGTGCTCGCCGGCCCCTGGTGCGGCCAGATACTGGCGGACCTCGGCGCGGAAGTCATCAAGATCGAACGGCCGGGGAGCGGCGATGACACGCGCAGCTGGGGGCCGCCATACCTCAAGGATCGCGAGGGGCATGAGACGCACGAATCGGCCTACTACCTGAGCGCGAACCGCGGCAAGAAATCTGTAACGCTCGACATCGCCACGCCTGCCGGGCAGCAGATCGCGCGTCGGCTCGCAACGCAAAGCGATGTGCTGATCGAGAATTACAAAGCCGGCGACCTGACGCGCTACAACCTGGGTTACGAGCAGCTGCGCCCGCTCAATCAAGGGCTCGTCTACTGCTCGATCACGGGCTTCGGCCAGACCGGACCGATGCGCAACGTCGCGGGCTACGACTTCATCATTCAGGCGATGGGCGGCCTGATGAGCATCACCGGTGATGCAGACGGACAGCCGGGTGGGGCGCCGCTGCGGGTCGGCGTCGCGGTCGCCGATCTGTCGACGGGCATGTACGCAACGATGGCAATCCTCGCCGCGCTGTTCCATCGCGCGCGCGCCGGCGAAGGTCAGTACATCGACATGGCATTGCTCGACACGCAGGTGTCGATGATCGCGAACATGAACATGAACTACCTGGTCTCGGGCCGCGTGCCAAAGCGCATCGGCAACGCGCACGCCAACATCGTGCCCTATCAGGTGTTCGACGCTGCGGACGGCAAGGTCGTGCTGGCTGTCGGCAACGACGGTCAGTTCGCGAAATTTTGCGAAGCGGCGGGTTGCTCGCTGCACCAGGATGCGCGCTTCCGCAAGAACGCGGATCGCGTCCGGCATCGCGAAGTCGTCGTGCCGCTGCTCGCAGAAATCATGCGTCGGCGCACGGTCGACCAGTGGGTGAAGTTGCTGGAGCCGGTCGGCGTGCCGGTCGGACCGATCAACGATCTGGAGCAGGTATTCGCGCACCCGCAGGTGCAGAGCCGTGGACTGCAGCTCGAGCTGCCGCATCCCCTGTCGGGCTCGGTGCCGAGCGTTGCCAATCCGATCCGGATGTCGGCAACGCCGCTGCGCTACGAAGCTGCGCCGCCCACGCTGGGCCAGCACACACATGAAGTGCTCAGCAGTCTCGGCATCGACGAGCGCGAGCTGCAAACGCTGGCGCGTGACGGTGTCATCTGAAGAAAAAAATCCCTCCTCCGCTCCACGCGGAGGAGGGTGAGCTGCGGGGGTCGCCGCGCAAAATTCAGTAGCTGTCGTTGTGATACTCGACCGCAACGACGTGGGTCACTGGCAGGTCTTTGCGCTCGCACGCCGACACGTCGAACACCCAGTTCTCGACGGCGCTGCGGGTCGCCGCAGCATCCAGCCGGCGATAGCCGCTCGAATGATTCAGGTCGGCGCTCTTCGCGCGGCCGTTCTCGTCGATGGTCACGTTCATGTACACCGTGCCTTCCTGGCCGCGGATCTGCGCGCCGAGCGGAAAGCTGGTCTGTTTCTGGATCAGGTGGGGCTTGCAGACAGTGTCCGCGGATGCCAGCGGGGCAGTGAGCAGGGCAGTCGCAGCGGCCAGTGTCGCCAGGCTAGAAACGAACAAGGTCTTCATGGGGATCTCCAAACTCGATACGGGGCCAGGGGCTGGGACAGGTCGTCGCGTCGCACTTATGTCTGCCGGGTTGCACTGGCCGGGTGCCGGCGCTACATTAACGCGCGCTACAGACCTGTCTGTTCGCGATGGTACGTACAGGTCTGTAGCGTGTCAAGAACAGAGTACATAGATGTCGGGGGGTTGAGATGGTCAAAGCCGGGCGGACGCGTGCGGCCGACGAGGTCGTAAGCAGTACGGAGAGCGTGCGGGATCGAATCCTCAACACGGCGCGCGAGTTGTTCTATCGCGAAGGCGCGCGCTCGGTGGGGGTCGATACGGTCGTGGCGCAGTCAGGCGTCGCCAAAACCAGCCTCTACCGCTGGTTTCCCTCCAAGGACGCGCTGATCGCGGCAGTGATCGAGGCGGAGGCGAAGGATCGCTGGTCAGGCTGGGACTACACGGCCCAGCGCAGCCCACCGGATCCGCGCGAGCAACTGCGTGCGCAGCTCGCGGGCATCGCGAAGTTCGTCAGCAGCCCGAAGTATCGTGGCTGTCCCTTCATGAACGTCACGGTCGAGTTCGCCGACGATCAACATCCGGCGCGCTTGGTCGCGCGCGAAGTGATGGAGGAATTGCGGCGTCGGGTACGCGCGCTGGTCGACCAGATCGGCGTGCCCGAGCCGGCGTTGCTCACCGAGCAGATCGTGATGCTGGTGGACGGCGCGTTCTCCAGCGCGCAGGTCTTCGGCAAGAACGGTCCGCAGCACCTGCTGGTCTCGGCTGCGGATGCGCTGATCGACGCGCAGAAGAAATGAGCGACTGATCAGTCCGTCGCTTCGTTGCCGTTCGTTTCGCGCAAGAAGAACGTACCGACCACTGTCGTCAGCAGGCAGACGACCAGCGGGTACCACAGTCCCGAAGAGATGTTGCCGGTGTAGGCGATCATCGCGAAGGCGATGCTCGGCAGAAATCCGCCGAACCAGCCGTTGCCGAGGTGATAGGGCAGCGACATCGACGTGTAGCGGATGCGTGGCGGGAACAACTCGACGAGCCACGCCGCAATCGGTCCGTAAGTCATCACGCCCAGCACTGACAGCACGAACAGCAGCAGGAACACCATCGTGTAGTTGATCTGTTGCGGGTCCGCGCTGCCCGGATACCCGGCACCCTGCAACGCTGCCGTCAGCTGTTCCCTGAACTGCGCACTGCGCGCTTTGAACTCGTCAGCGCTCAACGTTGTGCCGTCGAACGCAGCGATCGATGTTCCGCCGACCTTGACGAGTGCTGCAGTTCCAGCGGGCGCCGCTGCGTTGGAATACGGAATGCGTTGACCCGCGAGCGCGCTCTTCGCGACGTCGCACGAGCTCGTGAAGCGCGCGCCGCCGACTGGATCGAACTGAAAGCTGCACTCGCGCGGATCGGCGACGACCACGACCGGACTGCTCGCCTGCGCCGCTTCGATCTGCGGATTGGCGTAGTGCGTGAGCCCGCGGAAGATCGGGAAGAACGTCAGCGCCGCGATCAAGCAGCCAATGACGACTTGCGGCTTGCGGCCGATGCGATCGGCAATCCTGCCGACGGCCAGATAGAACGGAGTCGCTGCAAGCAGCGACGCAGCGACGAGCAGATTCGACGTTGACGCGTCCACCTTCAGCGTCTGCGTCAGGAACAGGTTCATGTAGACGAGCGATACGTAACCGATCACCGCCTGACCTGCCATCGCGCCGAACAGCGCGAGCAGCACCAGCCGCAGATTGCTCCAGCGTCCGAGCGATTCGCGCAGCGGGTGCTTCGCCAGCTTGCCCGACGCACGCATCTCGCGGAACACCGGCGATTCTTCGAGCTGCAGTCTGATGTACACGGAGATCGCGAGCAGGATGATCGACAGCAGGAACGGCACGCGCCAGCCCCAGGTCTCGAAATTCTCGCCGAGCAACCAACGGCAGCTGAGGATCACGATCAGCGACAGGATCATGCCCGCGGTCGCGGTGATCTGAATCCAGCTCGTGTAATACGCGCGGCGGCCGGGCGGCGCATGCTCCGCGATGTAAGTCGCAGCGCCGCCGTACTCGCCGCCGACCGCGAGGCCTTGCAGCAGTCGCAACGTGATCAGAATGATCGGCGCCGCAACGCCGATCGTCGCTTGTCCTGGCAACACGCCGACGAGCGCGGTCGCGATGCCCATGATGACGATTGTGATCAGGAACGTGTGCTTGCGACCGGCGAGATCGCCGAGCCTGCCGAAGATCAGCGCGCCGAACGGCCGCACAGCGAAACCCGCGGCGAATGCCAGCAACGCGAAGATGAACGCGGTCGTCTCATTGACGCCGGCGAAGAACTGCTTGCCGATGATCGAGGCGAGCGAGCCGTAGAGGTAGAAGTCGTACCACTCGAACATCGTCCCGAGCGACGCAGCGGTGATGACGCGTCGGTGCGCGCGGTCGATGCCCAGGCCGGGGCGGGCGGTAGCGTCGACTGTGGTAGCCATGAGTGGGGGCCGAGTAGACCACAAAGCAGCAACGCGGGGTACGACCCTTGGCCGTTCTTGTCAGTCGGTCACGTCACTCGGATGAGGCGGCCAATTCGGCGTCGAGACGCTCGCTCGCAGCGACCCACGCGTCCTCGCCGGCCTGCAGATCGCGACGCAGTTCTGTCTGCGACTTGAGCAATTCCTGCAGGCGCTGCTTCGCTTGTTCGCCGTAGATCTCGGGGTTCGCGAGCTGTGCTTCGATCTCCTGGCGCCGCTGCTCCAGTTCTGCGATGCGCGCCTCGCAACGCGCGACGTCGGCCCGCAGCGGACTGAGGCGATTGCGTCGCTCAGCCTCTTCGCGCTTGCGCTGCTTCTTCTGTTCAGCTGCCGGCTTCGCCGTGGACTCGGCTTCCTGCGCGGGTTCCGCGGCGGTGAGGAACCAACGAGCATAATCTTCCAGGTCGCCGTCGAAAGGCGCCGCGCGCCCGGCGTCGACCAGGATGAGCTCGTCCGCAACCGCGCGCAGCAAGTGCCGATCGTGCGCGACGAGAACGACCGCGCCGTCGTAGTCCTGCAAGGCAACTGCGAGCGCCTGACGCATTTCGAGATCGAGGTGATTGGTCGGTTCGTCGAGCAGCAACAGATTCGGCCGACGGAAGCTGACCAGCGCCAGCACCAGCCGCGCCTTCTCGCCGCCCGAGAACGGTCCGACAGGCTCGAACACACGATCGCCGCTGAAGCCGAAGCCGCCGAGAAAGGAGCGCAGCTCTTGCTCCGTCATGCGCGCGGCAGCTTCGCCGCCATGACGGCGCAAATGCTGAAGCGGCGATTCCTGCACGTCGAGTTGCTCCAACTGATGTTGCGCGAAGTAGCCGATGCGCAGGTCGCGCGCCTCCGTGCGCTTGCCATCGCGCGCTTCGAGCTCGCCGGCCAGCAGCTTCATCAGCGTCGACTTACCAGCACCGTTGCGACCGAGCAGCGCGATGCGCGCACCCGGCACGATCGTCATGTTCAATGACTGCAGCACGACTCGCTCGCCGTAGCCGACGGACTGCTTCTCGAGCGTCAGCAGCGGCCGCGGCAATTTCTGCGGCGCCAGGAACGCGAACTCAAATGGCGAATCGACGTGCGCCGGAGCGATGCGCTCCATGCGCTCCAGCGCCTTGAGACGGCTCTGCGCCTGACGCGCTTTGCTCGCTTTCGCGCGGAAGCGCTCGACGAAGCTCATCATGTGGCGGATCTCGCGCTGCTGGCGCTCGTACAGCGATTGCTGTTGCGAAAGCTGTTCTGCGCGCTGTTCTTCGAACGCCGAATAGTTGCCGGTGTAGATCTTCGCCGCACCCTGCTCGATGTGCACGATGCGATTGACGCTGCGATCCAGGAACTCGCGGTCGTGCGCGATCATCAGCAGCGTGCCGGGATAGCTGCGCAGCCATTCTTCCAGCCACAGCACTGCATCGAGGTCGAGGTGATTGGTCGGTTCGTCGAGCAGCAGCAGGTCAGAGCGACACATCAGCGCCTGCGCGAGATTGAGCCGCATGCGCCAACCGCCCGAGAACGCAGCGACCGGCCGTGTCTCGTCGGCGGCCGAGAAGCCGAGGCCGTGCAGGAGGCGACCGGCGCGACTGCGCGCGTCATAACCACCGAGCGCGGCGTAGCGAGCATGCAGCTCGCCGAGTGCAGCGCCGGCATCTCGGGCTTCGGCCGCGGCCATCGCTGCTTCGGTCTCGCGCAACTCAGCGTCGCCGTCCATGACGAATTCGACGGCGTCGCGCTGGGTGGCATCCATTTCCTGTGCGACGTGCGCGACGACGAGCTGCGTCGGCATGTCGAAGCTGCCGGCGTCGGGTTGCAGCTCGCCGAGGATCAGTGCCAGCAAGCTCGACTTGCCGCAGCCGTTCGCGCCGACGATGCCGACCTTCTCGCCGCGATAGATCGTGAACGACGCGTCGGAGATCAGCAGCCGCGTGCCGCGGCGGAGCGAGAGGCCGGAGAAGGTAAGCATGGCGGCATTGTAGAGGAGCTGTAGGTCGGGCTTTAGCCCGACAATCCGTGCGAGAGCAAGAGCCGGAGTCGGGCTGAAGCCCAACCTACAGCGCCCTTAAGCGAACAGCTGTGAGACCTTGCCGCGTCCGCTCTGCTGAGCGAGCAACAACCCGAAGAACTCATCCGCGCTCATGGCATCGCCAAACAGGCGCCCCTGCGCGTAGTGACATCCGCGGCCACGCAGGAAATTGAACTGCTCTTCGTTCTCGACGCCTTCCGCCACCACCTCGACCTCGAGCGCTTTGCCCATGTCGATGATCGTGCGCACGATCGTCGCGTCATCCGAATTCACCGCGGCATCGCGCACGAACGACTGGTCGATCTTCAGCGTGCCGATCGGGAACTGCTGGAGTGCGCTCAGCGAGGAGTAGCCGGTGCCGAAGTCGTCGATCGACAGGTGCAGGCCCATCGCGTACAGCTCGTCGAGCAGCTTGATCGTGCGCTTCGGATCGGCCATCAACGTCGTCTCGGTGATCTCCAGCTCGAAGCTGGTCGGCGACACTTCGTGGCGGCGGAACACCGAGCGGCAGCGGCTGATGAAGCTCGCCTGCCGCAGCTGTTTCAGCGACAGATTGATCGAAACGCGTCCGGGATTCTGGATGCGCTCGGTCCAGCGCCGGTAATCCGCGCACACGCGGTTCAGTACCCATTCGCCGATGCCGAGAATCAGGTTCGTCTCTTCGGCGAGCGGGATGAATTGCGAGGGCGAGATGTCGCCGTGACCGGGCAGACGCCAGCGCAGCAGCGCCTCCGCGCCGATGATGCGCCCGTCGCGCAGATCGACCTTCGGCTGGTAGAACATCACCAGCTCGTCGCGTTCGAGCGCGCGACGCAGCTTGCTCTTCAGCATCAGCCGCTCGACCGCCGCTGCGTTCATGTCGGGCGAGTAGAAGGCGAAGCTGTTGCCGCCGTTCTGCTTCGAGTGATACATCGCGGCGTCGGCGTTGCGGATCAGGTCGATCACGTTCTCCGCGTCCTTCGGACAGAACGCGATGCCGACGCTGGCGGTCAGGAACACTTCCTGCTGATCGACGTAGTACGCCTTGCACACTTCGGCAAGCACCATGCGCGCGAGATTTGCGGCCTCCGCCTGCTCGTTCTGTTCTTCAGCGAAGCCTTCGATGAACAGACCGAACTCGTCGCCCGCGAGGCGGCCGACGACGGCTTCCTTCGGCAGGATGTGCGTGAGCCGCTCGCTCAGCACTTCGAGCGTACGATCACCGGCGGCGTGACCGAACGTGTCGTTGATCTCTTTGAAGCGATCCATGTCCAGATACAACAGCACGATGCCGCGATCGTTGCGGCGTGCCCGCGCAATCGCCTGCTGCAGCATATGCTGGAACTGCATCCGGTTCGGCACCTTGGTCAGCGCGTCGTAACGCGCCAGGTAACGGATGCGGCGCTCGGCGCGTTTGCGGTCCGTGATGTTGCGCACGACGAAGATCGTGCCCTGGAACTGCGGATCCTCGGCGGCGATGGGCGCGCCGGACAGCGACACTGGAATCGTCTGGCCGGTGCGCGTGGCGATCACAGTCTCGCGCGTTTCCAACGCCGCCGCTTCCATCGAGAACGCTGCGCGCTCGTTCTCGGCGAGCAACATCGTGAAGGGGCGTCCAGCGAGGTCTTCCTCGCTGTAGCCGAACAATCGCACGGCTGCGTTGTTGATGCGCTTGACGATGCCGTTCGGCGCAGTGACGAGCACGGCGTCGTTCATGCTGTTAAGCACGGTCGTCAGATAGTTCGTGGTGATCGTCGTCTGCTGCAGCTTCTGCCGCATGCGGTCGAGCGCGACTTCCAGGTCCGCGATCTCGTCGTTGCTCGTGACCTGGTGCGGCCGCGTGTAGTCGCCTTCGCCGATGCGCTCCGCCGAGCGGATCAGCTCGACGATCGGACGCTCAAGTCGTTGCGCGAGCATCCAGGCGACCAGCGCCAGCATCGCCGTGATCAGCGCACCTGCGCCGAAGATGATCCACACCTTACGTCCGAACCCGTGCTGCTCGACGCTCTGGAGTTGCGTGCGCAACGCAGTCGCCGAAGAGTGCAAGCCGGGACGCGCGACCGTCAGCTCGAGCGTGCCGAGCGGCTGCGCGTCACCGAGCTCGCGTCGCACGGTGCGCTGCTCTTCGGTAGTGAGCGTGCTGGCCCACGCATTCGAACGTCGCGTCTCGAATATCAGCGAGCCATTGGGACGAAGCACGCGGACGGCCACCGTCGCGTGATTCTCCAGCAACGCAGCAGCGATGCGACTGACGGTCTCTTCATCGCGAGCTCGCAAGGCATTTTCGAGTGAGGGCGCGGTGGCAGAAGCGAGATCGCTGGCGAGCGAGTCGAGACGTTGCAGCTCGGCTGTAAGCAGCGAGCGCTCGCCCTGATCGCCGACCGCGGCACGCGTCTGGCGATAGTCGAGATACTCGAGCATGAACAACGTCGCGGAAATGCCCAATCCCGCGAGTATCGCAATCAAGAGTAGACGAGCTTTGAGGCCGTGCGATTTCAACGCAAACTCCGCCGCCGCCGATTACTCTGCGCGCGCGAAGTGCCCCGGCTTCGACGCTGCATCGTTCAGACGCTATTCGATGCTTACATTAGCGCAAGATGATACCCGCGTTGCAGTCGTGTAACCGCAATACATCGATTGTCGGGTTTTTTGACAGGATTTTTTGCGATACTCACCGACTTTCGTACAGGTGGGGCTGAATGAACGAGTTCGAGCTGACCGGACGCGCGAGTACCCACATCGTGGAGCTGGCTCAGCCGCGCTGCGCTCTGCACTACGAGGCCGCTGCCTCCTTCCTGGCGATGCGCGATGCGGCCCAGCGCGACGGCATCGACCTGGCAGCCCGCTCCAGCTTCCGCGACTTCGACACTCAGCTGACGATCTGGAACGCCAAGTGGTCCGGCGAGCGGCCGCTGTTCGATCGCCAGGGCCGGCCGCTCGAACGCCGGCAGCTGGCGGACAGTCAGGCCGTCGACGCCATCCTGTGCTGGTCGGCAATTCCCGGCGGCAGCCGGCATCACTGGGGCAGCGACGTCGACGTCATCGACGCTGCCAGCGTGCCGGCAGGTTATGCAGTGCAGCTCGTACCTGCGGAGTACGCGCGCGACGGCATATTCGGCCGCCTGTCAGCATGGCTGGACGCGAACATGCAGTGCTTTGGCTTCTTTCGGCCGTACCGCACAGATCGTGGCGGCGTGAGCCCGGAGCCCTGGCACTTGAGCTACTCGCCGGTGTCGTTGCCCGCGCTGGAATCGTTGAGTCTGTCGATGCTGAGGCACGTGCTCGAAGGCAGTGCCATCGCGGGCCGACCGCACGTGCTCGCACGGCTCCCAGAGATCTACACGCGCTTCATGCTTGCGGTGGATTCGCCTGTGCAGACCTCATCTTTTCCCGCAACGCCAGCACTCGCTTGAGGAAGAAGCGCGGCGCCCAGCGCTTGATTCGCCACAGCATGCGTGCCGAGCCGGGCAGCACGATGTAGAGGTGTCCCGCAGAGGCCTGCAGAAGAATGTCGCGAGCTGCGTCGGTCGCCGCGTACTTGGATTCGCGCAACGCCTGAGTGGCACGCTCGCGCGCCTCCGCAGGGCCGCGAAACGATTCGATCAAGTTGGTCGGCACGAACGTCGGCATCACGACCGACACCTGCGTACCGCTCCCCGCCAGCTCGCCACTGAGCGTCTCGCTCAACGAAAGCACTGCGGCCTTGGTCGCGTTGTACGAAATCATTCCGGGCGCCGAAGCGAAGGCGGCAGCGCTCGCGACGTTGATTATCAGGCCCGCGCCGTTACGCTGCAGATGCGGGATCGCGGCGCGCGCACCGTGCACTACGCCCATGAAGTTGATGTCGACGATCCAGCGCCAGTCCTCGAGCGACACTTCCATCAGTGTGCCGGAGCCGGCGACGCCGGCGTTGTTGACCATGAGCTCGAGCCCGTCTTGTGTCGCCGCGAACGAATTCACTGCGACCGTGAGCTCGTCCGCGTTCGTGACGTCGCCCGGATAGGCCAGCACCGCGAAGCCGGAGCCGGATAATTCCTCCTCGACGCGCGACAGGCGCTCGACGTTGCGATCGAACAGCCCGAGCTTCCAGCCGTCGCGTCCGAGAGCGCGTGCCAATTCCAGGCCCAGCCCGCTGCTGGCACCGGTGATGAAAGCGCGCTTCGCGGGAAAGCGGCGCGCGAGAACGTCGAAGGTCGTTGTCATGCCAGCAAGGATCTCACGAACCATCCGGCCCACGCAGCCAGCACCATCAAGACGATTCCCGGCAGCAGCTGGAATGCGAAGCGGCGGTCGCCGAGCGAGAAGGCCACGACGGTCTTGCTGATCGCGTTGGTGCTGAAACCGATCAGCACCGCCACCGCTGCCATCTTGACTTCGGTCTGGCCGCCGGCCGCGAGCGACGCTGCCGAGATCGCTGCGGCATGCGAGTCGCCCAATCCGGCGACTGCGGTTGCGAGCAGCAGGCCGTTGTCGCCGAGCCACGTCGTGAGCGCGGTGGAAACCGCAAGCGCGGCGCCGACTATGAGCACGAACAACAGCGCGGTTTTCGGCGAGAACGGCCGGCCCGGAGCGATGTCCGCCTCAGTCGTTTCCCGGACGCTGCGCAGAGTGAACAGTGCTGCGTACCCGAGCGCTGCGAGACCCGACAGGAGCAGCGACGGCACCAGTATTTTGAGGGTCGGGATGCTCACGAGACCTACGACGATCCCAAGCTGCACGACTGTTGCAACCGACGAAGCGGCGGCGCCGGCAACTGCGCCGCCACGCAGCTCAGCGCGTGTTTTCGCCCGCGAACCCATCGCGCCGATCGTTGCCGTGCTCGAAACGAATCCGGAGAACAAGCCCGCGAGCGCGAGTCCGACCTTTGCGCCCAGCGCACGGACTGCGATGTAGCCGAGACCGTTGATCGCCATCACCAGCACGGCGAGCGTCCAGAGCTTGCGCAGGTCGAACACGCCCCACTGATCGATGGGCTTCTCGGGCAGCAGCGGCAGGATGACGAGCGCCGCAGCGAGCAACACCAGGCCGTCACGGATTTCCTCGTCCGTGAGCAGGTTGTTGATCCAGTCGTGAACCTTGGTGCGCGACGCCAGGATGATCGTGACGACGACCGCGAGCGCGCCGGCGATTTGCGGCTCGTTCAGCGCGAGGCCGCCAAGCAGCACGGTGACGACCATCGCGACCTCGGTCGTGAGACCGGCGTCGTGCCGGAAGGTCCGCACGTAGCTGATCGCGGCGAACAGGCCGATGACGCCAGCGACGAGGAGGAACGCCGGCGGGCCACCGAGTTCGAGGCTGATGGCGCCTGCCAATGAGATCAAGGTGAAAGTGCGGACGCCGGCTGCGGCTCGCCGTGGTCCCTGGCCTTTGTGTCGCTCGCGCTCGACGCCGATGAGCAGGCCGACCGCGAGCGCCGCAGCCAGCCGGATTATCAGCCGTTCTTCCACACCTGCTTCAGGTGTCCGATGACCAGCGAGCGGATGTTCTGCACCGGGTTGCGCTCCCAGGTGAAGCACGGCGGATCGCGCCGGAGCATCGGCCAGCGGCCGGTGCGCAGCACTTCGCCGAGATAGTCGAGATTGCGCTCGATCGCTTCCATGTACGGATTGCGGCCGTTGAACAGCGATTCGAGATAGCGATAGGCCGCGCCGAACTCGCCGTCCAGCCGCGTGCGGCGCACGTCCTCGACGAACTCCGGCGTCCGTCGCAGCACGTCGAGCCCGGAGTTGTAGCGCACCTGGGTCTTGCCGAGACCGTCGCTCGGCATCGCGATGCCGCCGAGCACGAACTCGGGATAGAGGCGGTCGCGGCACTTCTCGAGATAGCAGCGGTCGGCCATCTGCGCGATCAGATCGCCGGTGCCGATCAGATGACCGAGCTTGCGATCGCGATGATCGTCGAGACGGATCTGGTCGAACTGCACTTCGTAGCCGGTGAAGTGCACGATCTTGGTTGCCACCGGCACCCACTCGGCCATGCCGATGGTCGGCAGGTAGCGGCTGATGAAGTGTGCGCTGCGGCTCACGTGACTGAGCGTGAACTCGGCGCCGTTGCGATGCGTCTGGTCGTCGGTCTGGCGGATGTAGCCGGCGTCGTGGAACAGCGCGGTGACCACGCCGACGATCGCGCGCTCGGGCCCGAGCCGCTCGTCGGCCAGATGCGTGCGGTCATAGCTGACGATCAGGCGTGCGACCGCGAGCGTGCCGTCGAGCGAATGCTGCAGGTCGTGATAGACGGTATCGCAGCCGTAGTAGCCGGGAAACTGTCCGTTGAACAGCCGCTCGAAATCGCGGAACGCGGTCTCGACGCGGTCGAACGGATAGTGGGGCCAGTTCTGGCGGAACAGCTCGCAGACTGCACGGCGCACCGCGTCGGTCGAGCTGACCTGTACGGTGTTGGTGACGTCGAAATCGCTGCGCCGATACTGCATGTTCGTGGATTTGGACGGCGCGTAGCCCCGCGCGCGTGTCGGCCGGAGTCTAGCCGCTCTAGTTGCATTGTCCATGTCGAAAAATTTGCCACCGCTCGTGTCCGGCGCGGTGTCCCCAACGGTTTTCCTGCGGATTTATCGCTTCCGGTGAGACCACGCCGGTGCGCTGGCGTGCCCGTGGCTTATCGCAGATGTGACCCGTCTCACACTATTTATTCCGCCCTGACCGGCGCAAACGTCGGGTCCGCGAGCTTCATCTCCGTGATCGGTCCGTACTTGCGCAGGCCGTCGCGGATCGCCGCGGCGTTGCCGATGACCACGATGGAGAGCGCCGTGCTGGGTGGGATCACCTCGTCGATCACCTTCTTGGCGTCGGCCGACGTCACTCCCCCGAGCTGCGCCGAGTAGTCGTCGATGTAGCGGCGGTCCAGGCCATAGAACTCCAGCGTCGCGAGCTGCGCCGCCCACTGCTCCGAAGTCTCCAGCGCCAACGGGTACTGGCCCTGCACGTAGCTCTTGCCGGACTCGACCAGCGCCGGCTCGAGCCCCGACTCGTGCAGCTGGTCCAGCGTCGCGAGCATCAGGTCGAGCGCCTGGATCGTCGTCTCCGTCTGCGTGAACGAGCTCATCTCCCAGTTGCCCGGCTGCTGCAGCCGGTCGAAGTGCGAGCTGGCGCCGTAGCTCAGGCCGGTGCGGATCCGCAGCTCGGTGTTGAGCATCGAGGTGAAGCGTCCGCCGAAGAGTGTGTTGGTCACGTCGAGCGACGGCCGGCGCGGGTCCTTCTTCGCCACGGCGACGTTGCCGGCCCAGAAGTAGGACTGCACCGATTCCGGCGCGTCGATGAGCAGGACGTTGCGGCTCGCCACTCGCTCCGCTTGCGGCAACTGCTGCAGCGGCGTGCCGGCTTTGCGCCAGCCGGAGAACGCACTCGAGATGCGCTGCTGCAACTGCGCCGTCTTGAAGTCGCCGGCCACGGAGATGATCAACCGGTCCGCGCCGACCTGCTCCTGGTAATAGCGTTGCAGATCCGCGTGCTTGATCGCTGCGAGGCTCGCTTCGCTGCCGTCGACGGGCCGGCCGTAGGGATGCGCGCCGAACAGATGCGACTCGCCGTAGATCGGCGCGAGCGCCGCGAGGTCGGACTCCTTCGCGGCACGAATGAATTCGATCTGGCGCGCGCGCAGGGTGTCGAACTGCTCCTGCTCCAGTCGCGGCCGCTGCAACATGTCGGCGACGAGCTCGACCATCAGCTGCTGATCGCGAGCGAGGAACGAGCCGCTGACCGAGATGCTCTCGGTGCTGGCCGCTGCCTCGATCTGGCCGCCGACCGACGCGACGGTTTCGGCGAATTGCACGGCGTCGCGCTGGCCCGCACCTTTCTGCAGCAGCCCGGCGAGCAGACTCGCAACTCCGGAGCCACCCGCGGGATCGCTGACAGCGCCACCGCGCAGAACTGCGCTGAATGCGATCAGCGGCACGTCGTGCCGCTCCATCAACAAGACGACAGTGCCGTTAGGTAACTGCAGGCGTTCGAACGGCGGCACCTTGACGCCGTTGCCCGCAGCAAGCACGCACGCCGAACACAAGAACAGCACAGCGGTGACGAGCGTTTTCATCGGCCTTCTCCCTTGCCAGCAGCGGGAGTTGCCGCGGTGAGCACACCGACTGTGCGATTCGACGGCCGCAGCAGATCTACAGCGAGCTTGCGAATGTCGTCTGCTGTCACGGTTTCATAGGCGTGCGGCGCCTCGAACAATCGTTTGTAGCCGCCTTCCAGCACTGCGTACTGACCGAGTGCCTGCGCTTTGCCATCGATCGTCGCGAGCCCGCGCCAGAAGTCAGCGAGTGCCTGGCTGCGCGCACGCGCCAATTCCTGTGCAGTCACACCGCTGTCGCGCACGCGCTGGATTTCGGAATCGAACACTGCTTCCGCCTGCTTAGTGTCCCCACCGGCGGGCAAGGTCAGCAGGAACCAGGTGAGACCAGGATCGAAGCCGCGATCGACGTAGCTGTCCGCGGAAATTGCCAGCTTCTTCTCTTCGACCAGCACTCGATGCAGCCGCGACGCGTCGCCGTCGGTAAGGATGCGCGTCAGCAGTTCGAGCGTCGGTTGCTGTGGGTCGGCGCCGGACATCGTGTGATATGCGAACTGCAGCAGCGGTGTCTGCGCGTCGGCCTCGATGTTCACGCGCCGTTCGCCCTCCTGCGGCGGCTCCTTCGTGCGGACGGGTTCGGGCGGCGCGTGCGACGGAATCGACTCGAAGTATTGCCGCGCGAGCGCGATCACGCTCTTCGGCTCGACGTCGCCGACCAGAATCAACGTGCAATTATTCGGCGCGTAGTACGTGGCGAAGAAGGTCTTGAGATCTTCGATGCGCCACGACTCGATGTCGGACGGCCAGCCGATCGTCGGGATCTGGTAGGGGTGCGCGAGAAACGCCGTCGCCTGCACCTGCTCCTGCAGACGACCGACGAGACTGTCTTCGACGCGCAGCCGCCGCTCGGAGTGCACCACACCGCGCTCGCTCTCGATCACCTTCGGCACGAACGCGAGATCGCGCAGTCGATCCGCTTCGACTTCGAACACGGTCCCCAATGCCGCGCGCGGCAGCCAATCCTGATACACGGTCACGTCGTTGGTCGTGAACGCGTTGTTGCGCGCGCCGTTCGCTTCGAGCACGCGATCGAACTCGCCTTGCGGGCGCGTCTTCGTGCCGTTGAACATCATGTGCTCGAAGAAATGCGCGAGACCGGTGATGCCGGGCACTTCGTTGCGGCTGCCGGCATGCACCCAGTTGAACAGCGCGACGTTCGGTATGTCGTGATCCGGCCAGACGATGACCTGCAGGCCATTCGCGAGCGTGACCTCCTGCACCTGATCGGCGCCGGCCACTTGTGCCTGCGCGGATGTGAACGACAGGGTCGCAGCGAGCAGCGCACCAGCAAGCAATCCGCGAGACATACCGCCACCTTCGGGGGAATGAAGGGGCGGAATCATAGCCGGCAAGAGCCACGCCTTTTGACGGCGTTTGTCGAAAGGGCCTCGGCCGCTTTCGACCAGAGGACCCGCGCAAAAAAAAACGCCGCCAGCAGGGAAGAGTGCGGGCGGCGTCGAATCCGAACCTGAGATCGCTCTTAACAAGCTAACGGGTGGGATCGTCGACCTCACGCCCTGGTGGGCAGGGCGCGCGGGTCCAATCCCAGGTTCAGCGCATCGATTTGCGAGCGAGAGAGTTGCAACGGCTGTGCCAAGATAGGAAAGCGATGGCCATCAGTGACTTACGCCAATCGCGTATTCCGGTCGGGCCGCTGCGCCTGACAAGGATTGTCAGCTTGCGACACGGCATAATTGCCAGCCTCGTCCAGTTAGCTTTGGTGGAGAAGAACCTCATGACGGACACCCCGCGCCGCCGCCTCGCCGACCACGTCTCTTCGAGCCCGACCTTCATCGGCGCCGGCTCTGCGTTGACCGGCGATCTGCAATGCGGCGGCGATCTGGTGGTCGCAGGCTCCGTCCACGGCGACAGCACTGTGCGCGGCTCGTTCACGCTCTCCGAGGGCGGACGCTGGGAAGGCCGCATCTCCGCGGCGAATGCCGTCGTCGCCGGAGAAGTGGAGGGCACGCTCAATGTGGCCGACAAACTCGAGATCCGAGCGACGGCCCGCCTGCGCGGCGCGCTCAGCGCGCGCTCCATCGCGGTGGCGCGCGGCGCCGTGATCGAAGGCGAAATGGCAGTGACCAGCGGCGCCGCCGTGGTGCACTACGAAGAAAAACGCAAGCCCGGTTAGCGTGCTGTAGGTCGGGCTTTAGCCCGACAATCTTGCGCAACTAGCAGCCCGTCAGGCTGTTGATCCACTGCGTCAGCAGCGCGACCCCATCCGCATCGACTCGATTCGACCCGAGCGGTGGCATGCCGTCGCCGTCGCGCCGATTCGCCCGATTCGGGATGATCGAATTCGCCGCGCTACCTGGCGCGATCAACCGCGCGTTCGCACCGATGCCAAGATCCCCCGCCGTTGGCACCACGTTGCACGCATTCGTCGCATTCAGAGCCGTCGTGTAACGCAGGTCCATCGTGCTCGGCGTCGGTCCGCCCGGGCGATGGCACTGCGAGCAGTTGGTGTGCAGGTAGGCGCGCGCTCGATTCGTCAGCGATGCGGTCGTGTCGGCCGGATCGGGCATTGCAGGCTGCGTCGCTGAAGCCGTGATCGGCGGCGAAAGCACGCCGATGTGGCTGAGCGTGATGAGCTCGTTCGCCGTGCGATTCGTTTGCGTATACGTGAGAGTGCGATTGAGCTGCGAGGTCTCAGGCCCGAGCGCACGATTCGCCGCGCTCGTGTGGCAATCCAGGCACTGCGACTCACTCGGGAAGCGCCACATCTGGCCGTTGCCGAGGTCGCGATTCGCCCCGCCCTGGAGCAGCGTCGCGTCGGTCTGCTGCGCGTTCCACTCGTAAGTGAAGCCGCCCCACGTGCCGTCGGGGTGACGCATCAACAGACGCGTTTCGATCAGCCGCGTGCCGACACGGAAGTTCTTCATCAAGACGCTGCGGTTCGGGAAATCCCAGTCGCCGTCGGTACGCACGGTAATTGCTTGACCATCCGGCAACGCCAGCCAGCGTTCCTTGCTCGCACCGTCTGACCAGAACGGCGCGTTGATCGCGTACGGAATCATTCCTGGCGCCGCCTGCTGCGCATTGCTGGCGACGACGCAACCAGTCTCGCTCAGCTTGCTTGGCGCCGGATTGGTCACGGGCCCGGCGGTGAAATTGATGTGATGCAGAGTGCCGCCGTTGATATCGACCACGTACAGCTCGCCGTCGTTTGCCTGGCCAAACGACGCAATGCCCAGGTTCGTATCGATCAGTTGTGTCGGCTCGCGCGGCGCGGCTGCAGCTTCCGGGATCCATGCCCAGATGCGTCCCGAGCCGAAATCGCCGAACAAGAAGCGGCCGACGAGGCCCGTGCTCTGCGTGCCGCGGTAAACATAGCCGCCAGTGATTGAGTTGCCCACCGAGTGATCGTATTCAGCAACGGGGTCGACGAGCCCGCCGCCGTTGCAGCCGACACTCGTGTCGAAGTCGTGCGCACCTTCCCGGCAACGCCATCCATAGTTCTTGTTGATCGTGACCTGATCGACCTCTTCCCACAGGTTCTGGCCGACGTCGGCGACCCACAGGTCGCCGTTGACGCGATCGAAGCTCCAACGCCACGGATTGCGGAAACCCCAGGCGAAGATCTCGGGGCAACTCGGGCTGCTGCGGCCCGCGGCTGGACATTTGGCGGCGCCGTTATTGAAGAACGGGTTGTCGGTCGGAATGGTGTAAGTGGTCCCCATGGGATCAGTGCCGACGTCGATGCGCAGCATCTTGCCGAGCATCACTCCCAGGTTCTGGCCGTTGCCGCCGTTCGGGTGAGCGTCGCCGCCGCCGCCGCCGTCGCCGAGGCCAAGGTACAGCCGCATGCCGTCGTTGGGACTGAAGGCGATATTGCCGCCCTTGTGATTACTCTCGCTCGTGGGCTGATTCACGGTCAGCAGGACGTTTTCCGTTCCGGGATCGAGCGTGGCGCCGCCGTTGAGCGTACGGAACGCCGAGATGCGCGATACGCGGCCGCTGGTTGTGTTGACATACGAAAGGAACACGCGCGGGTCCGTCGGAAAATTCGGGGCGAACGCCATGCCGAGCAGGCCCTGCTCGCCATCAGGGTTGACGCGGGCGCTGATGTCAACGAAGTCGGTTGCCGTCGTCGGGTTGCTCGTGGGGAACGTGCGCACCACGCCCTCCTTCTGGACGACGAACCAGCGCGAGCTATCGTTCGGCGCTTGCAGCATCGCGACCGGTTGATTGAACGTCAGGTTCGTATAGCGCGTCAGCGAGATCGTGTCGGCGGCGCTCGGCCGATCCCAGGCCAGGCACGTCGTGTTCGACGGCCGCGTGTCCAGACCGGAGGTCTCTCCCGACGGTGGTGGTGGGGGCGGCGGTGGCGGATTGACGGGCGGATCGTTCGACTGTGTGCTTGCGCCGCTGCCGCAGCCGTGCAGAAACACGAGTGCCAGCAACAACGCGGCCCATTTCGCAGTGCGCTTCACTCGACCGGCCTGACTAGCTTCGTACATAAATTACCCGCTGCGCGCAGCAAATAGCATGGGCCATCGGAGTCGCCAAGTGTCTGGTGTCGGCGACGCATATGCGCGCCGCGCTTACGGCTAGAATGCGCGCCAACCATGCCATCTAGCCGTCTGCCCGAGCTGATCGCACGCCGCGGTAACGTCGCCGAGTATCCGGAGAACACGTTGCCGGCGTTACGCTCGGCGCTGGAGCTGGGTGCACGGCATCTGGGCTTCGACGTGCAGCTCTCGGTCGACCGGCAGCCGGTGCTGCTCAACGATTCGAGCCTGCTGCGCGTTGCCGGCGTGGACCGTAATGCCCTGGAGATGACCTGGAACGAGCTGGCCGAGATCAAAGTCACCGATACCGATATCGGCATCCCGCGCCTCGGCCAGGCGGTCGACCTGCTGGCCAGCCATCCAACGACCACCGCTTTCGTCGAAATCAAGCGCGCGAGTCTGCGAACACTCGGTCACGAGGCCGTCGTGCGCAAAGTGTGCGAAGTGCTGAAGCCGGTAGCGCGCCAGTGCGTGCTGGTTTCGGCGGACTTCGCAGCGGCGCATCACGTGCGGCAGGTCTCGCCTTATCGCATCGGCTGGCGCCTGTCCGAGTACACGAACACTGCGGCGCTCAAGTGCGAGGCGCTCGCACCGGACTATTTGTTCTGCGATCACCAGATTCTGACGCAGAGCACGTCGAAACTCTGGCGCGGTCCGTGGCGCTGGGTCGTCTACGACGTGCGCACGGCGAAAGCAGCGCTGGAAGTCGCGTCGCGCGGCGCACGGCTGGTAGAAACGAGCGTCATCCGCGACATGCTCCGCGAGTTTCGGAAGAAGAGTCAGGCTGAAGCCTGACCCACAAGAATTCCCAGACGCCGAGTGTTGCTGTGGGTCAGGCTTCAGCCTGACTTCTGCAACCCCATGTACTCCGCCACCCTGCGATCCGCCCAACTCTCCCTGGTAAAACTCTCCATGAACCCGCAATGGCCTCCATGCGGGATCGCCACGATCTGCAGCTGCGCCGCTCGCGCCACATCCTGCAGATCCTTCGCCGGGATGATCGGATCGTCGAGCGAGATCAGGATGTGGCTCGGCACCGCGAGCTGCGCCAGTCGATCGCCGATGATCGCGTAGCCGCTCAGGTACGCATCGAGCGTCGGAAACTCGCTGTGCTGCTCGACCATGATGCGCGTCATCTCCTTGATGCTGCGCTCGGCGAGGATCGGCGCGAAGTCGTAGCGCTGCGGAAACAGCCGCTGCTTGAGCTGCAACGACTTCTTCCACTTCGAGATGAAGTACTGGTGATACACGAACGGGCCCTGTTCGAGCACGTCCATCGTGCTGTGGGGCCGCAGCACCGGGCAGATCGCGATCGCACGCTCGAGTGCAATGCCTGCCGCCGGCGCACGCGCCGCCACGCGTAGCGCGAAGTTGCCGCCGAGCGAGAAGCCGGCGATCGTCATGCGCGGCTGCGGGAGCGCGCGTTGAATCGCGCGCACGGCGCCGACGACCTCGTCGAGCCGGCACGAGTGAAAGATCTCTTCGTTCAGATGATGACTCGGGCCGTGATCGCGAAAGTTCAGGCGATACACGTCGCAGCCGAGCTCGAACAGATGACTGCCGAGCGACAGCACGTACAGCGAATCGGCGCTGCCTTCCCAACCGTGCAGCAGGACCGCGAGATCGCGCGCCGGCGGACGCCCGGCCGCGACCTGGCTCGAATAATGGCCGAGCAGTCGCACACCAGCGCCGCACTCGACGATTTGCGTTTGCGCGCACGCGAGCATCTGGCGCGCACGACGCGCGACCAGCGGACGCCGTAACCGCAGGCTCGGCACGATGGATTGCAGGTGCGCGTTGACGAGCCAGCCAGGTGGCGCGAACGACGGAGGCGGGGCAAGGGTCATGAATCGATTCGGATGGGCGAGGAACCTGGCAGCGTGGTGACGAAGTCGGCGCCGACGAGCTCACTGGGTGTCGCGAAGCCGGACATCCGTGGCTGCGCCAGCAAGGTGCTGAGGATACCGAGCGAGGAAGCAACGGTCAGCGAGTAACCGTTCGCCGTGCGCAGGCGCGCAGTCTTGGAGGCGCCGGCGGCGTTGCGCACTTCGCCCCACACGAAGCTCGGATTGTTCTCGCGCTGCGTGCGGTCGGGCGGTCGCAAGCGCGAATCGACGATGCGCTTCGCGACCGCTTGCATCCAGCGTTGCCGCAGCAGCGGCGCGATCATGTTCATGCGGCGCATGCCATCGAGGCCCTTCTGCGAGATCGCCGTGAACACTTCGATGTTCGGAATGCCGGTCGTGAAGTACGCCGTGCTCACGTCGCCCCACGGAATGCCGACCGCGAGCCGCTCGCCCGAGCCGAAATCGATCTTGCGCGTCTGCGAGCCGAGCTCGACCGAGACAATCTTGCCGTCGCGGCGCACGCGCGAGCCGCCGCCGACGGACTCGATCGAGGTCTTGGCAGTTCCCTTGCTCATGCCGGAGTTGCCTTCGAAGCCGAGCGCCAGATGCGTGGCATCCGGCAGCGCCTGCTTCAACTTCGCGGCGACGCTGTCGGTCGGCACGACATCGAAGCCGACGCCGGGACACAGCACGACCTGCGCACGATGCGCCTTGTCTTCGACGCTGTGCGCCAGCTCGAAGACTTCGATCTCACCGGTGATGTCGAGATAGTGAACGTGCGTGGCGAGACAGCCTTGCATCATCGGCCGTGCCGTCGAGGAGAACGGTCCCGCGCAATGCAGGACAGCAGTCATGCCATCGAGTGCACGAACCAGCGAGGTGTGATCGTCGAGCGAGAACACTGCGCTCTGGCAACCGAGCTCGGCTGCGAGCTGCTCGACCTTCTGCCGCGAGCGACCGGCGAGCGTGGGCCGCATGCCGCGGGCAACCGCCTCGCGTGCGATCAGTTCCCCGGTGTAGCCGTTCGCCCCATAGAGCAGCCAACTATCGGTCATGACCCCGCCGGCTGCGCGGCAAACTCGACGCGGTTGTTCTGGGCGGCGATCTTGTTCCAGTCACCGGCCGTGACTTTCGCCAGCTGGTCGCCGCGCGGATACGGCACCGCTGGCTTGCGACCTTCGTGCTCGACTTCGACGCGCAGCTGCTCGCTTTTATCCTGACGCAGCGACGCGACCAGATTCGCAAACGGCAGCGACTGACGCTGCGCGGCGCTCAGGCCGTCGTCGAACGGGTTGCCGCGCAGGTCGCAGCGGCTCGCCGGCAGATCGTCCGCGGCCATCGAGTAGCCTTCGATGCCGTTGCCGACCAGGCAGAACTCGCCGACGTACGTCGCGACCTTGATGGTGCCGTGAAAGCCGCCGGCCTTGAGCTGCCCGATCATGTCGCGCATGCGTTCGAGACGCGCACCGGACAACGGTGGCTCGCCGTAAGGCACGGGTTCGGATTCGACGTCCGCGTCGGCAGGTCGTGCCGCTGCCGTCGTGGCCAGCTGGATCTCGCGACCCTGTACGGCCTTGCGCAAAGCATCCAGCTGCAACTGCTGTTCCTGACTGAACTGCGCGAGCTTGGTGTTCTGTTGCGCGAGCTCGTTCAGCGCGTCGAGTGTCCGGGTATGGATGACAGCGAGCACGAACGTCGGCAGCACCGCGAGCGCCGCGATTGCGGCGACCAGCGGCCAGCGGCTCTGCGGCGGCGGCGGCGGTGCTTCGATCGGCTCGGGTGCCGGCGTCGGCGCAGCCGCAGGTTTCATCTCGGTGCTGATGCGGCGTGCAAATGCCTCCAGGCTCGCGAGCACGAAGCGACGCATCTCCGTGTTGTGCTCTTTGAGCACCGGTCCGGTCGCGTTCCGGATCGCAGTCTCGATGTCGCCGAGCGCGACGGCTTGCGGCTGGGCGCGAACGGCAGCGGATTCCTGCGCACTGTAGACGGGTGACGCCGGGCGGGCGTCGCGACGCTCGGGCAACAGCCGCAGCTGGTACAGGACCCGCGACACATCCGCCTGCTTGACGGTCTTCGGCAGCACGCCGACCGCGCCGAGCGCGCGCGCCTGGCTGACGTACAGCTCGCCTTCCTGCGAGGTGTACATAACGACCGGGATCATCGCCGTGTCCGGATTGCCCTTGATCGCCTGGATGGCCTGAAAGCCGTCCATGCCCGGCATCAGGTGATCCATGAAGATCACGTCCGGGCGGGCTTGCCGCAAAAATTCCAGGGCATGCTCCGCGCTCTCGGAGGAATCGACTTGCAGCCCGTACCCTTCCAGCATGCGGCTGAGAATGACGCGGGCCGAGCGCGAATCGTCGACGATCAGGGCTCGCTTGGTCATAGCGCGGGGATGATAGTCGCAGGGGTCATTACCGACAACGCGGGGCGGTCCCGAGGAGTATGCTCAGGTCAAACACCGCGCGCGCAGGGGGATGGCTTCCATGGCGTACTCGACCTCGGATATCCGGAATATTTCGCTGGTGGGGCAGGCGGGGGCCGGCAAGACCTTGCTGGCCGAAAGCCTGCTGTCCGAGTCCGGCGCGATTCGCAGCCGCGGCAGTCTCGAGCGCGGCACCACGGTGTGCGATTTCGATCCGCAGGAGCAGGAGCTGCGGCATTCTCTCGATGCCGCGCTGGTGCACTTCGACGTCGGTCCGTGCCACGTGAATCTGCTCGACACGCCGGGGTATCCGGATTTCGCGGGGCGCGCGCTGAGCGTGCTCGAAGCGGTCGAGACCGCCGCGATCGTCGTCAGTGCGGTCAACGGTATCGAGCCGGTCACGCAGCGCATGATGGAATTCGCGCGCGACCGCGAGCTGTGCCGGCTCATCATCATCAACAAGATCGACAGCAAAGATGCCAGAACCGAGCAGGTGCTCGCCGACGTGCGCGAAACGTTCGGCCGCGAGTGCCTGCCGCTGAATCTGCCGGCCGAGCGCGGCACGAAAGTCGTCGACTGCTTCTTCAAACCGGGCGACCTGAAGCCGGACTTCTCCACCGTAGCCGCTGCGCACACCGAGATCATCGACCAGGTGGTCGAGATCGACGAGCAACTGATGGCGCTGTACCTCGAGCAGGGCGAGGAGCTGACGCCGGAGCAACTGCACGACCCTTTTGAGCAAGCCCTCCGCGAGGGGCATCTCATTCCCGTGTGCTTCGTTTCCGCCGAGAGCGGCGCCGGCGTGAAGGAATTGCTCGAAGTGTTCGCGCGCCTGATGCCGAACCCGATGGAGGGCAACCCGCCGCCGTTCCTGAAAGGCGAAGGGCAGCAGGCGGAGCGCGTGCAGGTGACTCCGGACCCGGAGCGTCACGTCATCGCGCACGCTTTCAAGATCAGCATCGATCCGTTCGTCGGCCGTCTCGGCTTGTTCCGCGTGCACCAGGGCACGGTGCGCACCGGCTCGCAGCTGTTCGTCGGCGACGCGCGCAAGCCGTTCAAGGTCGCGCACCTGTATCAATTGCAGGGCAAGGAGCACGCGGAAATTTCGCGCGCGATTCCCGGCGACATCTGCGCCGTGTCGAAAGTCGACGAGCTGCACTTCGACGCCGTGCTGCACGACTCGCACGACGAGGACAACTATCACCTGAAGTCGATCACCTTTCCGCCCGCGATGGCCGGCCTCGCGATCGAGCCCGAGCGACGCGGCGAGGAACAGAAGCTCTCGGACGCCTTGCACAAGCTCACTGCCGAAGATCCGTGCGTGCGCGTCGAGCACCATTCGAGCCTGAACGAGACGGTGCTCTACGGCATGGGCGATCTGCATCTGCGCGTGATGCTCCAGCGCATGGCGGATCGCTACGGCGTGAAATGCAAGACGCACGTGCCGAGCATTCCGTACAAGGAGACGATCACGAAGCCCGCGCCCGGCCATCATCGTCACAAGAAGCAGACCGGCGGCGCCGGTCAGTTCGGCGAGGTGTATCTGCGAGTCGAGCCGCTCGAGCGCGGCCAGGGTTTCGAGTTCGTCGACGATGTGGTCGGCGGTGCGATTCCCTCGCAGTTCATTCCAGCGATCGAGAAAGGCGTGCGGCAGATTCTGGGCGAAGGCGCGATCGCGGGCTTTCCGGTGCAGGACCTGCGCGTCGTCGTCTACGACGGCAAGTATCACGCGGTGGATTCGAAAGAAGTCGCGTTCGTTGCAGCGGGACGTCGTGCGTTCCTGAACGGTTTTCGCGAGGCGGGACCGATCGTGCTCGAGCCGGTGGTGCGCGTCGAAGTGACGACGCCGACCGGCGCGACGGGCGATATCACCGGCGATCTCGCGACGCGTCGTGGTCGCGTCAGCGGTACGCAAGCACTTGCAGGCCAGCGCACGCGCATCAGCGCGCTCGTGCCGCTGGCCGAGATCACGGATTATCAGGCGCGGGTCAAGTCACTGACCGGAGGGGAAGGGACCTTCACGATGGAGTTGAGTCACTACGACCCGGTGCCGGCGAGAAAACAGCAGGAGTTGATGAAGGCGTTCAAGCAGGTGGAAGAAGAGTAGGAGTCAGGCTGAAGCCTGACCCACAGGAGCGATCCCCTGTGGGTCCGACTTCAGTCGGATATCCTCAGCTCTTCCTGAACTTGTACATCACCTGATCCGTCTTGTGACGGATCGACTTGTCGAACACTTCCTTCGAGTGATCGTCCGCCGGGTTCGCGAACGCCGGGCTCTCGCTGTCGAACTTCAAACCCGCCGCTTCGAAGTCACGCTTGAGAATCGCCGGATCGATGCGATGCATCGCCGTCACTGTCTCGGTCGGCTCTCCACCAGCGTTCGCAGCGTGATCGACCACGACCACCACCGCGCCCGGCTTCAATGCCGGCACGAGCTGCGCCAGCGCCTTGGCGGCATCGGTCTTCGGCCACGAGCCATCCTTCGGCCGCCAGTACAAATCGTGATAGCTCTGCATGAACAGCACGACATCCACGGATGCAGGATCGAGCTGCACTGTGTCCACCGGCTGCGTGACTTCGACGACGTTGGGCAGACGGTTGCTGCCGTAACGCTTGGTCGGACCGTCGCCGGAGAACTTGCGGTACTCATCGTTGTTGTACGCGATCACCTTGCCCTCGGCGCCGACGACGCGTGACATGAGCTCGGTGTAGTAGCCAGCAGCGGCGAAGTAATCGAGCGCGTGCTGGCCGGGGCGCAGCTCCATGAACGTCAACACTTCAGCCGGGCGGCGCCAGGCATCCTGATCCTTGTCTTCCTTCGAGCGGTCGGCGTTGGCCACCGCGGCATCGATGGCGGCCGCATCTGCCGTCGGTGCAGGCGCTGCGGCAGCAGCGGGCTCAGGCGGCGCAGCTTCGGGCGCTTTGGCTTCTTCGTGCGATTTGCCGCCGCAAGCGGCAACTGCCAGTGCGGCTGCCAGCAAGACTAAACGTCGCATGGTCACTCCTCCGTCAATGCTTCTAATCGTTCTGCCAGGTTCGTCAGCTCGCGCTGCATGTGCTCGCGCTGCGCCGCTGTGAGCGAAGCGTCGAGCGTTGTCAGCAGCGCAAGGAAATGCTCGCGATTGCTCGTCTCTTTCGTCTTGTACGGCCCGGTCCACTGCGTGTCCGGCTCGCGCAGGAGCTGGAGGATACGCGCCTCAGCCGTGTCCCGGTTGTCAAAAGCTTCCCGCAGCGCTGCACGCCACTGCCGTTGGCTCTCGAGCCATTCTAGGGTCGTCGGCTGGATGCGCTGCATCGTTTCGTCGACCAGACGCTTCTGTTCGTCGCTAATCGAGCCGGTCCAGCGCTTCAACTGTCGTTGGGTGGTCTTGATCTGCTTCGCCTTCCAGGTGCCGTCGCGGATCGCATCGCGCTCGTCTTCCGAGCGCTCGTCGGATTTTTCCTCCAGATTCGCGAGCAGCTCCTCGACCTGCGCGGGCGACAACTCCAGCAGCAGCCGGGTCGCCTGCGGGGCTGTCTGTGCAGCGAAGTCGCCCACGAATCCTTCGACGCGATCCAACGCGCGCTGGAACGTCTCGCGGCCCGAGGGTTGCGCGAAGTTCGCAGAGAACTCGCGCAGGAACGTCGCGTATCGTCCCAGCTCGGAGGTGCGATGCCACTGCAGTGTCTGGCCCAGCCAGGCGCGCACGTCCGCGCGCTGCTGGTCGTCGAGCGAGACGAGATCGCCGATGTACCAGGCCGCGAGCGTGTCGAGCCGGTTGTACATGAACTTCGCGCAGCCGGCCGCGCTCACTGCGAGCAAGAGCACGAACAACAGGCGAAGGCCGCGACTGAGAGTTGTTGGACGGAGTTGCACGGTCATCAGGGTAATGGAGACTCGCGCGCGGCCAAAGAGTTCGGGGTACAGTGGCAGCGTGTTGTACTGCAATCACCTGCTGCGCCTTGCCTAGGTCGATGGCTTTTGCGGCTGCGGCGCTGGCGCTTGCTGCCGCCGGTCTCGTGAACGCAGTCGACGATGCCAGTCTGACGATCGAGCGCGTCGGCGGGGACGGCTGGACCGCCGAGAACATCGCGATCGACTGGCGCTCTTCAGACCGCGTCAGCGCAACGATCGGCCGCTTGAAGCTGAACACGGGTGCGCAGGAATTGCGCAACGTCCGCATCGATTGTCCGCGACTGCAACTGTCTGCTCGCGTGATCGCCTGCGAAGGAGCGCGCGTTGCGATGGCCTTGCCGCAGATCGGCGCGCAGACATTGACGGCAAAGCTCGTCTACGGCCGCAGCGATGGATCGCTCGAAGCTGCAGTGACAGGAATCAAGCTGGGCGACGGCACAGCGAAACTCGCAGCTTCGCTGCGCGGCGGCGCCTGGACGTTCGATGCCTCTCTCGCTGGAGTCACGCTCAATAACGAGAGCGGCAGTCTCGCGACTGACAAGCTGAGCGCTCGCGTGCGCGGGAGTGCGCGCCAGAGCGGAGAGGATTGGCAATTCGCTGTCGACGTGAGCTCGTCGCAAGGACAGGCGTATGCGCAACCGATCTTTCTCGACTTCGGTGCGCACGCGCTGCGCGCCAGTGCCACTGGAAAACTTCGCGGCAATCGTGCGCTGACAATCGAGCGCTTTACCCTCGACCACGCGCAGGTCGCGCAGGCCAGCGGTAGCGCTGCCGTCGACATTGCGAACGAACAACCGCTGCGCTCGCTCACGTTGCAACTCACGGCGCTCGAATTCCCCGGCGCGTATGAGAGCTACCTGCAGCCGCTGTTGCTCGATACGAATTTCAAGGCGATGCAAACTGCGGGAAAACTCGCGGGGCAGATCGAGATGGTCGATGGCACGCCGACGCGCGTCGACCTGACGCTCGCCGATCTGACTTTCGACGCCGGCGCACGGACGGTCGCGCTGCAGTCGCTGGGCGGCGCAGTGCATTGGCGCGCCGATCCGCAGCAGAAGAGCGAAGACTCGGTGCTGCGCTGGAGCGGCGGAACGCTTCTCGGTCTCGCGCTCGGCGCGAGCGAGCTGCAGTTCAACAGCAGCGCTCGACAGTTCAGGCTGCTGCAGCCGGCGCGCATCCCGCTGCTCGATGGCGCACTCGCGCTGGAAAGCTTGCGGATTCGGAACGCGGGATTGCCGAGCGTCGCATTCATGGTCGATGCAACGCTCGAACCGATCGACGTCAAGCAGCTGTGCCGGACTTTCGGCTGGCCCCAGTTCGGCGGCCGCGTCGGCGGCTCGATTTCCAAGCTGCGCATGCGCGAAGGTGTCGTGTCGCTCGGTAGCACGCTGAGCGCGCAAGTGTTCGGTGGCAGCGTCACGTTCAGCGATCTGCTGCTGCAGCAGCCTTTCGGCAAATGGCCGCGGTTTTCCTCCAACGTCGCGTTCGAGAATCTCGACCTGGAGCTGATGACCGGTGCGTTCTCGTTCGGTCGCATCACGGGTCGCTTGTCGGGTCGGGTCGATGGACTGCGGCTGTTCAACTGGGCACCGGTCGCCTTCGATGCGCGTCTCTACACGCCGCCGGGCGATCGCTCGAAGCATCGCATCAGTCAGCGCGCGGTCGAGAACATCGGCAGCATCGGCGGCGGCGGTGCCGGCGTGACCGCGGCGCTCTCGAGCGGCTTCCTGCGCTTCTTCGACGACTTCAACTACGATCGGCTCGGCCTGTCCTGCCGGCTCGAGAACGACGTTTGCGCGATGGACGGCGTCGCGCCGGCACCGAACGGCGGCTATTACCTGGTGAAGGGCAAAGGCCTGCCGCGCATCGACGTCATCGGCAGCTCGCGGCGCGTCGACTGGCCGCGACTGGTGCAGCAGCTCATCGCGGCGACGAAGTCGGGCGGTCCGACCGTGCAGTGATAGCATTCGCTGCTGGTCCCTGGAGGAGTCCATGATGCTGCGCCATGCTTCGCTGAAACTGCTCGCGTGCTGCCTGGCCCTGTCGGCCTGCGTGACGATCAACGTGTATTTCCCGGCCGCGGCGGCCGAGAAAGCCGCGGACAAGATCATCGAAGACGTGTGGGGCGGCGACAAATCGTCGGACTCCGCGACCAAGCGCGAGGATAACAAGCAGACGGCGGTGCGCGAGGACGCCGGTGCGCAACGAGTGCTGCTGGCCGCCGCCGCGTCTGTGCTGGACTTCATCGTCCCGCCGGCGCACACGCAGGCGAATCTCAACGTCGATACCCCCGCGATCCGTCAGCTGACGCAATCGATGGAAGCGCGACATGCTCAATTGAAGCAGTACTACGACTCCGGCTCGATCGGCTTGACGCGCGACGGTCTCGTTCAGGTCCGCGACCAGAATCTCGTTCCGCTGCCGGAGCGCAATGGTGTGCGCAAGCTGGTCGCCGAAGAGAACGCGGATCGCAGCAACCTGTATCGCGAGATCGCGTCGGCCAACGGCCACGCGGAATGGGAGACCGACATCCGCACGACCTTCGCGGAGCGCTGGGCGAGCAAGGCAGCCAAGGGCTGGTGGTTCCAGGACGAGAGCGGCGCCTGGAAG